>CAZNTY010000471.1:0-4049 GCA_964576085.1 uncultured Undibacter sp.
TGTTCGTGGCTGGTTACGTCGTGTTCCAGCGCCAGGAGGTGAGGGCGTAGCAGGAAGGACGGTCGGCGCCTCCCGCGCCGCTATCCTCCTGCGTCGGAAAGCCCTTGCCTTAAATATGTTATGTTATAACATAACATATTAGGATGTTATTCAAAATGACCGAAACCGACCCCCCGGATTTGCTGAGCCGGACCATGCGGCAGGCCCCTGATCGCCTTGATCCCCGCAAGCTGCCGCCTCGTTTTTTCGAGGCGCGGCGGCTCATCTGCGCTGGAATCGACCAAGCCTGTTCGGCCGGCATCGCTGGCAGCGCGGTCGCGACCGTGCTGGTGAGCGAAACCGTGCCGATGCTCGCCAAGATTTATGGTCCGTCCAACGCGGCCAGAATTCTTCGGATCATGGCGGCCGGTCTGGTCGTGCCCGACTCTGGCCCGTCTTCTCCGTCTCCCTCGCAACCAGAAGAATCTCATGCACAGACAAAATCACACCGTTCGAAAACTTCCCGTCACCGTACTCTCGGGCTTTCTTGGAGCCGGAAAGACGACGCTGATGAATCATATCCTCAACAACCGTACCGGGATGAGGGTTGCAGTCATTGTGAACGATATGAGCGAGGTCAACATCGACGCCGACCTGATCCGCGATGGCGCTGCGAACCTGTCCAGGACGAATGAAAAGTTGGTGGAAATGACCAATGGCTGCATCTGCTGCACGCTGCGCGGCGATCTGTTGCGGGAAGTTCGTGCGCTTGCCGAGGCCGGACGCTTCGACTACTTGCTCATCGAATCGACGGGCATCTCCGAACCGCTTCCGGTCGCTGCGACCTTCGATTTCCGCGACGAGAACGGTGACAGTTTATCCGACGTGGCTCGTCTCGACACCTTGGTGACGGTGGTGGATGCAGTCAATCTTCTCAAGGATTATTCCTCGACGGATTTCCTTCGGCAGCGCGGCGAGTCGCTGGGCGAAGACGACCAGCGCACCTTGGTCGATCTGTTGGTCGAGCAGATCGAATTTGCCGACGTGGTCGTGCTCAACAAGATCAGCGATGCCGCACCGGCCGAGCGCGACGCCGCCCGCAAGATCGTCCGTTCCCTTAATCCGGAGGCTGATCTTGTCGAAGCGGATTTCGCCAGAGTGCCGTTCGAGCGCGTGATCAAAACGGGACGTTTTGATTTCGAAAAGGCGCAGCAGCATCCGGTATGGGCCAAGGAGCTTTACGGCTTCGCCGACCACGTGCCCGAGACCGAGGAGTACGGCGTCAGAAGCTTCGTTTACCGCGCTCGGCGGCCGTTCGATCCAGCCAAATTTCATGCATTTGTCCGGGAGCCGTGGGCCGGAGTCATCCGCGCCAAGGGTCACTTCTGGTTGGCGACACGTCCCGATTGGGTGGGCGAACTCAGCCAAGCGGGCACGATCGTCCGGACTGAAGGCCGCGGTTTCTGGTGGGCGGGCATGCCGCGCGAGCGGTGGCCTGCCAACCCGGAATGGCGGCAATCGCTCACCAGGAACTGGAATGACCTTTATGGCGACCGCCGGCAGGAGCTTGTCTTCATCGGAACCGGGATGGACGAGGATGCCCTTCGGGCTCGGCTGGACGCCTGTTTAGTGTCCGGACGGCCGGGCATGCACCCTGAAGACTGGAGCAAGCTTCACGATCCCTTCCCGGTATGGCGGCAGGAGCGGTCGGTGGCTTGATCATGGCCGGCGGCCATTTGCGCCGCTGTGGATCTAGCGTGCTCGCGCGTCCCCCGATGGCCGTTGTGCGCCGAAGCCACGCCTGACCGGTGTGCCGAATTTCGATGGCAGCGAAACGCGCGCCGCACTGGCGCGGCGACGGCGCGGCAGAGTAAAGTTCCCAGATTGCCTCGATGGAAAATCGACCATTTATTCAAGGGGAGGGGGCCGATCATGTCAAAGGGAAAGAACCGTCACCCGCTTTGCCTGCTGGCCGCGGCCATCTGGCTGTGGCCGGCCATCGCCTGCGCGCAAACCTGGAACCCGACTGCAAGCGACAGCGATTCAAACACCGCCGCGGGGACTGGCGCGCTGGATCAGCACACTCAGGGCGGCACCGACAATACCGCGATCGGCTACCACGCGCTGACCGCCACCACCACCGGTCCCGAAAATACCGCCAGCGGCGCCGGCGCGCTCGCCGCCAACACCACCGGCTACCAAAACACGGCCAGCGGGGCCTACGCGCTCACAGCCAACACCAGCGGCCCCGAAAACACCGCCAGCGGCGCCTACGCGCTTTTCTCCAACAGCACCGGCGGCTACAACACCGCGAGCGGGTTCGGTGCGCTGACCGCCAACACCAGCGGCGGCTACAACACCGCCAACGGCGCCAGCGCGCTCTATTCCAATACCACCGGCTACTACAATACCGCGGTCGGTCTCGGGTCGCTGTTCGCCAATACCACCGGCAGCAGCAACACCGTGCTCGGTTACCAGGCGCTCAAGGACAGCACGACCGCCAACAACAATGTCGCGATCGGCGCCGGCGCGCTGAACGCGCTCACCTCGGGCGGCAACAACATCGCGCTTGGCGCAAGCGCCGGCAAGGCGACGACCAAGGGCGTCTCCAACATCTACATCGGCAGCCTCGGCTTCCCCGGCACCGAGAACAAGACCATCCGCATCGGCCAGGTGCAGACCAGGACTTTCATCGCCGGCGTCACCGGCGTGCCGCTGTCAGGCGCGACCGTGGTCATCAATGCCAACGGCAGGCTCGGGGTCGTGGCGTCGTCCGCGCGCTACAAGCAGGACATCAAGTCTCTGGATGACGCGGCCGACAGGCTCGCGCAGCTGCGGCCGGTGTCCTACCGCTACAAGACCGAGCCGGAGGCGACGCATTACGGCCTGATCGCCGAGGAGGTCGACGCGGTGATGCCCGAACTGGTCGTTCGTGACGATCAGAACCGGCCGGAGTCGGTGCAGTATCAGGAGCTGATCCCGCTGCTGCTCCAGCAATGGAAGGCGCAGCAGGCGGAGATGGCACGGCAGCGCGACCTGATCGCGCAACAGCGAGAACTGATCCTGCAGCAGCGCGAGCGGGCTGATCGGGAGGAGGCCGAGCTTGCGGCGCTGCGCCGGGCGCTCGACACCCGCCTCGCCGGGCTCGGCGGCGGCGGGCTCAAATGACCGGCGCGCACCGGCAGATCGCCGGAGCTGATCGCCGCCATGTGATTGTCGCAAGGGGGCTGCGGTGGAACTTGCGGGCGCACACCGGACTTGACCGTCCGGAGCTGCCCCATGCTCACACAGTCACTCCAGGATCTTCGGAACCTCAGCACCAAGCAGCGGGACGTCGTCATCGCCAGCTATCTCGGCTGGACGCTCGACGCGTTCGACTTCTTCCTTCTCGTCTTTGTCCTCAAGGACATCGCGGCGGAGTTTTCGACTGACGTCACCGCGGTCAGCATCGCGATCCTGCTGACGCTGGCGGCGCGGCCGCTCGGCGCGCTGCTGTTCGGCCTCGCCGCCGACCGCTACGGCCGCCGCCCGGTGCTGATGGTGGACATCCTGTGCTACTCCGTGCTCGAGGTGGCGTCCGGCTTTGCGCCGACGCTTACCGCGCTGATCGTCCTGCGCACGCTTTACGGCGTGGCGATGGGCGGGGAGTGGGGCGTCGGCGCCTCGCTGGCGATGGAAAGCATCCCGCCGCGCACGCGCGGCGTGGTGTCCGGCATCCTGCAGGCCGGCTATCCGTCCGGCTACCTGCTGGCCTCGATCGTTTACGGCCTGCTGTTCACCACCATCGGCTGGCGCGGCATGTTCATCGTCGGCGGCGTGCCGGCCCTGCTCGTGCTCTACATCCGCAGCAAGATCGATGAATCGCCGTCGTTTCTGGCGCGAAGCACGCGCGTCAGCGGCGAAGGGCTGTGGCGCACGATCCGCAACAACCTGGGCCTGTTCATCTTCACCATCGTGCTGATGACGGCGTTCAACTTCTTCAGCCACGGCACCCAGGATCTCTACCCGACCTTCCTCCAGGTGCAGCGTCACATGACGCCGCACGAGGTCGGCGTCATCGCCGTCGTCTA
>CAZNTY010000472.1:0-3017 GCA_964576085.1 uncultured Undibacter sp.
GAGTCGGACGTCGTGTTCACCGATCGTCTGCCCGAACCGCCGCCGGATCCGCCGGTGCGCGTGGCAGAGGAGGCGCGCAAGCAGTTCACCGCCATGCCCGATCGCTCCTTGCTGTCGGCGGCGACGGTGAACGCGGTCGACAGCGCGTTCAACGCGCTGGCGCATACCGTGCTTGGCAACAACGCGCGCACGCTCGAGGACCTGGTGAAGGAGATGCTGCGCCCCATGCTCAAGGCCTGGCTCGACGACAACCTGCCGGGCCTCGTCGAGCGTATCGTGCGCGCCGAGATCGAGCGCGTCTCGCGCGGGCGCTGATCAGCGGCGCGCCAGCCGCCGCGTTATCCACAAAGCCAGCATCGGCCACAGCAGCGCCGCCAGCACGAACACCGGCACCGCGCCCGCGCGGTCGACGATCGGCGCCGCGAGCGCGACGCCGGCGCTCTGGCCGAGAAACAGCGCCGACGAAAATCCCGCGACCGCCGTGCCGCGCGCCTCCGGCAGCATCTGGGTGGCGTGGGTCTGCAACGTATTGTGCAGCATGTAGTAGCCGAAGCCGAGCGCGGCGACGGCGAGCGGCGCGGTCTGCCACAGCGGCGCGCCGGCGAGCGCGAGATAGGCGAGCATCACGACGATGCCGCCGCCGATCACCAGGCCGCGCTCGCCGAGCCGGCGGACCAGACGGTGCACGCTGCCCGCATACAGCACGCTGCCGACGCCGAAGCCCGCGACCACCAGCCCGATCACCGAGAAGCTCAGGCCGAAGCGGGTGTTGAGGTCGGCGGCAATGTAGGTGAATCCACCGAAGAAGATCGCGCCCTCGAGGAACACCGCGACGCAGACGAAGCGCGCCCAGTCGCTGGCGATCAGCCTGCGGTAGTCGGCGACGAGGCCGGGCCGGCTCTCGACCGTGCGCCGCAGCGGCTGCATCCACGGATTGCCGGCGAACTGGCTCGCCAGCAGGCCGCCGGCGAAGGCGAACAGGCCGGCCATGACGAAGAACACGGTGCGCCAGCCGAAATGATCGCCGACCACGCCGCCGGTGATCTGGCCGGCGATCATGCCGCTCATCTGCCCGGCGAGGAAGCGCGCCAGCACCGTCTGGCGGCGTTCATAGGGCACCACGTCGCCGACATAGGCCATGCCCAGCGGCACGATGGTCGCCGCCGCCGGCGCGCAGATGAAGCGGGCGAGCGTGAGCTGCGGCGGCGATTGCGAGACGGCGCACAGCAGCACCAGCAGGGCGGACAGCGCGCAGGTCGCCGCCACCGCCTGGCACTTGCCGAAGCGGTCGCCGAACAGGCCGGCGAAGGCCTGCGTCAGGCCGTAGGGAATCGCATAGGCGGTGACGATCGCCGAAGCCGCGCCGACGCTGGTGTCGAACTCGCGCGCGATCTGCGGCAGCAGCGGATCGGACACGCGCAGCGAGAAGCCGCTGGCAAAGGCCGCGAGCGCCATCAGGACGATGGCGCGCCTGAGCGCGCGGTCATTTGCAGGGGGCGGCGATGGCACGTTGACTCTCAAGGGTTGCCGGGGTTTCTAGCCCGCAATCGCCCCGAAACGAAACTCCATGATCGAAAAAACCTACCAGCCGTCCGAGGTCGAGCAGCGCATCTCCGCCGCGTGGGAGCGCGCCGGCGCCTTCCGCGCCGGAAGGCCCGAGCGCGCCGGCGCCGAACCCTATGCCATTGTGATCCCGCCGCCGAACGTCACCGGCTCGCTGCATATGGGCCATGCGCTCAACAACACGCTGCAGGACATCCTGTGCCGGTTCGAGCGCATGCGCGGCAAGGACGTGCTGTGGCAGCCCGGCACCGATCACGCCGGCATCGCGACGCAGATGGTGGTCGAGCGGCAGTTGATGGAGCGCCAGCTGCCCTCCCGTCGCGAGATGGGCCGCGAGGCGTTCCTCGAGCGGGTGTGGGCGTGGAAGGCGGAATCCGGCGGCACCATCGTCAACCAGCTCAAGCGGCTCGGCGCCTCGTGCGACTGGTCGCGCGAGCGCTTCACGATGGACGAGGGCCTGTCGCGCGCGGTGCTCAAGGTGTTCGTCGAGCTTTACCGCGAGGGCCTGATCTACAAGGACAAGCGGCTGGTCAACTGGGACCCCAAGCTGCTCACCGCGATCTCCGACCTCGAGGTGATGCAGGTCGAGACCAAGGGCCACCTCTGGCACATCCGCTATCCGATCGAGGGCCGGACCTTCGACCCGAACGACCGCTCGACCTATATCGTCGTCGCCACCACGCGGCCGGAGACCATGCTGGGCGACACCGCGGTCGCGGTGCATCCGGACGATGAACGCTACAAGGCGCTCATCGGCAAGACCGTCATTTTGCCGCTGGTCGGCCGAAAAATTCCGATCATCGCCGATGACTACTCCGATCCGGAGAAGGGCTCCGGCGCGGTGAAGATCACCCCGGCGCACGACTTCAACGACTTCGAGGTCGGCAAGCGGCACAATCTGCCGCAGGTCAATGTCCTCACGACCGAAGCGAAGATCACCTTCGCCGATCCCGCATTCGGCGGGCAGGGCGGCGAGGATTTCGCCTGGACGAGATCGCTCGAGGGCAACTCGCGCGAGGAGGCGCGCAAGGCAATCGTGGCGCGGCTGGAGGAGATCGGACTGATCGAGAAGATCGAGCCGTACAGCCACGTGGTGCCGCATGGCGACCGCTCGAACGTCGTGATCGAGCCCTATCTCACCGACCAGTGGTACGTGAACGCGCACGAACTGGCGAAGCCGGCGATCGCCGCGGTGCGCGAGGGCAAGACCAGATTCGTCCCGCAGAATTGGGAAAATACCTATTTCAACTGGATGGAGAACATCCAGCCGTGGTGCATCTCGCGCCAGCTCTGGTGGGGCCACCAGATCCCGGCGTGGTACGGGCCGGACGGCACGGTGTTCGTCGCCGAGAGCGAGGCCGAGGCGCAGGCCGCAGCGGACAGCCACTACGGCAAGCCGGTCAAGCTCAGGCGCGACGAGGACGTGCTCGACACCTGGTTCTCCTCGGCGCTGT
>CAZNTY010000473.1:0-1656 GCA_964576085.1 uncultured Undibacter sp.
GCTGGCTCCCGGGCGTAACCTGAATCGCGAGTTCGCCATGATCGGTGAACTTGAGAGCGTTCGCAATCAGGTTGATGAGTACTTGCCGCAGCCGATTGGGATCACCGCAAACCCTGGCTGGCAGACCCGGCATCAGGCTGCAAACGAGAGCCAACCCCTTCCCGCGTGCTTGCATCGCCATCATCTCTACGACACTATGAACAAACTCCGGAAGTTCGAACTCCACCGGCTGAAGGGAGATCTTGCGCGCCTCAATCTTCGAAATGTCCAATACGTCCTCGATGATCGCCAGCAGCGCTTCACCGCTGGTTCGCGCAATTTCCGCATACTGGCGCTGCTCGGAGGAGAGATTGGTCAGTGCCAGCAGTTCGAGCATGCCGAGAACCCCATTCATCGGAGTCCGAATCTCGTGGCTCATGTGCGCCAAAAAGCGGCTCTTTGCCTGGTTTGCTTCTTCGGCCGCCTGTCTGGCCGTGACCTCCGCTTCTTCGGCAAGCTTCCGTTGTGTAATGTTGTAGTGTTCGACGACTACCCGCGGAGTCCCATCCATAAAGAAACTTGTGGCTCGGCCAATGAACCACCTTCGTTCAGTGGGTGAATGACAGGAGTATTCCATGGAGAACTCATCGGATTCGCCCCTGAGAACGGCTCGAATGCCAGCTCCGAAGTCGGCCCCTTCATGGAGGAGCGGATCGGCGGCGCTGTCGCAGACGCCGAGATAGTTGGCTCCCTCACAAACTGAACAGCTAAAATCCTTGATTTGATTTCCACCTGTTCCGGGCGCATTGGCGTCGGCAAATCGGCGCCAGGCTCGGTTGACGGCAATAATCGTCCCGTTCTCATCGAGAACGCAGACATGAGATCGTAGCGCGTCAATGGTCGATTGGACAAACTGCTGCGAGTTGCGAAGTGCCTGTTCAGCACGGCGGCGCTCCGTAATGTCCGTGGCGACGCCAACCGTGCACCGGCGCGTATCCAGCTGATACGTGCCGATAGCTCGATCGTGAACCCAAACGTACGAGCCATTTCGGGTCTGAATGCGAAACTCCTCGTTGTACGGCTGACCAGTTCGGAACAGTGCTTCAATCGCGGCTTTGACGCGCGCAGAATCGTCCGGGTGAACCAAATCCAGGAAGTTGACGCGGCCGGACATGAGTGCCTGTGCATCGCATCCACAAATCCGGTCGTTGCTTCGGCTCACCGAGATGTTTGTGCCGGAGTCGTCGGCTGTCCAAACGACAACTGGAAGATGCTCGAAAAGCTGCGCGCATTGAAGCTCGTTTCCGTATCTACAGGAAACCACGCTTGACCGCTCACTCGATACCGGCGGAGTGAGTCCTATTATTAATGGGAACAGACCAGCTACCGCTCCCAAGGCCAACCAGGAGAGTACGGTTGACTCGGGCCGCATCAAGGCCGCAGCGGTGGCCGTAGCGGCCATCCCCAGCAGGCTCAGGCCGATTGCGATACGAACTCGCCTCATACGTTCGGCAGCCATTTCACCATCGTCACGGCAGTGCCTGTGCCGGCACCAGACCGGATTGCAAACTCATCCATGAGTTTCCGGCAGCCGGGAATACCCGCTCCGGGAGACGCACCCGCGAGCGCACGGTCGATATCTGCAATCCCTACTCCGGAATCCTCAACGGTAATCTT
>CAZNTY010000474.1:0-3781 GCA_964576085.1 uncultured Undibacter sp.
CCCGGCCCGCGTGACTCGCATTATCTCTTCACGCGCTTCATCGAAATGATGCGGGCGAACAAGGCCGGCAAGCAGCGCAAGATCGCTTGAATAGTCAGCCCTAAATCCGTCATCCTGAGGTGGCCGCGGAGCGGCCCTCGAAGGATGAACGGCCCGAGTATGGGCTGTCGCCCCTTTCGAGGCTCGGCCGTCGGCCGAGCACCTCAGGGTGACGGAGTTAGATTTGCGCGATCCTCGCAAGCTGTTCTTCAAGGACGACGGGCTCGTTCCGAACAATCCGCTGCCGATGCTGCTCTATCGCGGCGCAATCGATGCGCCCGATCTGGCGGGCGCGATCGAAAAGCTGTTCGCCAACAACGGCTGGGGCCACGGAATGTGGCGCAACGGCATCTTCCCGTTCGTGCATTATCACTCGATGATCCATGAGGCGCTCGGCATCGCGCGCGGCCGCGCCACCGTTCGGTTCGGCGGCGACCATGGCGAGACTGTCGAGGTCGCTTCCGGCGATATTGCCGTGCTGCCGGCCGGCACGGGGCATCAGCGGCTGTCGGGCAGCGATGATCTGCTGGTGATCGGCGGCTATCCGCCCGAGGGCACCTATAACCTGTGCCGCGGCGAGAAGAGCGAGCACGACGCCGCGCTCAAGACGATTCCGAAGGTGCCGCTGCCGGCGAGCGATCCCGTGCTCGGCAAGAACGGCGGGCTGCCGACGCTGTGGCGACGTTAGCCGACAAGCACGGCATACTCCCTCTTCCCGTTGGGGAGAGAGTTGGGGTGAGGCACTCTGGGAGTCTCGATAGGCTATAACCCCTCACCCGGATCGCCTTATGGCGATCCGACCTCTCCCTAAGGGGAGGTGAAGAGAGAAACGCCGCATGAGCGACTGGGTCGATTTCTACGACACGCAGCATTCGCTGATCTACGTCAACGCGCGGCACCGCGACGTGCATTACCGCACGATCGCGCAGGACATCCGCGACTACGTTCCCTCGCCCACGGCGCAAGTGATCGACTATGGCTGCGGCGAGGCGACCTCGGCCGATATTGTCGCCGACGCCGCCGGACACCTGACGATGGTCGAGGCCGCGCCGAACGTGCGCGCCGCGCTCGAGCGGCGCTACCGCGGCAATCCGAAGATCTCGGTGCTGACGCCGGAGCAGGCGGCCGCGCTGCAGGCGCATTCGGTCGACCTGATTGTGCTGCATTCGGTCGCGCAGTATCTGACGCCGGCCGAGCTCGACGGCCTGCTGGCGACCTTCCTGCGGCTGCTTCGGCCCGACGGCCTGCTGATCGTCGGCGACGTCGTGCCGGCCGCGCTCGCGGCGCCGAAGGCGGCGCTGTCGCTGTTGTGGTTTGCGGCACGCACTGGATTCTTCTTCGCGGCCTTCTTCGGCCTGGCCCGCATCGCGCTGTCCGACTATTCGCGGCTGTCGAAGAAGACGCCGCTCACGCATTACGAGGCGGACGCCATGATCGAGAAGCTGCGGCAGGCCGGCTATATCGCCGCCCGCGGCGAGACGAATATCGGGCACAACCCGTGGCGCATGACTTTCCTCGCCCGGCCGCGGGCAACCGATCGTTAACCGCGTTCCGCAACGCCCTGGCGTCCTAACGCCTCATCAAGGCTGATTGCGCTATACCGAAAACGGCCCGGTGGCGGAGCGACGACGCAAAGGACCCCGCAAGGTCTTTCAGCCAGGTTCAATTCCTGGCCGGGCCTACAACCTTCCAATTAAGCCGTATTCGGCAGGGGAGCCGTTTGGAACCCCCGCACCGCATCGTCCGTTATCTCTTTATGAAACATGGCCTGACCATTGCCGCGCTGGCCGTGGCGCTGCTTGCCGGCGCGGCGTTGGCGCAGTCCCCGCCGCCGCCCAAGGATGCGATCCCGCAACGCTCGGTCAAGATCACCGCCGAGCAAGGCTATATCATCAAGGAAAACGTGAAGGACCAGCATGTCGAGCCGATTCCGGCCAACACCGGGATCGAGATCGGCGGCAAGGCGCCGGCCAATGTCGAGCTGCACGATTTTCCCTCGCTGGTGAAGGAAAAGGTGCCGGCCATGAAGACCTACAAGTTCTTCCTGCACGACACGCAGGTCGTGGTGGTCGACCCCAAGGACAACACGATCGCCGACATCATCAAATAGCGGCTCAGCCTTAAAGTCTGGCTCGCCATGTGGTTCTGGATTCCCGCTTTCGCGGGAATGACCGGGGCGGATTGCGCTGGCCTGTGGCCAAACACGGCCACCGCCCTTCCCTTCGCCCCCGATTCTGGTCTAAGCACTCCTCGCGCGGGGACCCGCCCCGCCGGGGCAAAAGCGCGCGAAAGCGCGCCCTTTTTTTGTGTGCCTCTATCCCGGTCATTCCGGGACGGCCGAAGGCCGGACCCGGAATCCAGAGAGCACGCGCGGACTAGGTTTCTGGATTCCGGGTTCGCCGCTGCGCGGCGCCCCGGAATGACAAAGTGAGGCAATGCCGAAACGAACCGACATCAAATCGATCCTGATCATCGGCGCGGGGCCGATCGTCATCGGCCAGGCCTGCGAATTCGATTACTCCGGTACCCAGGCCTGCAAGGCGCTCAAGGACGAGGGTTACAAGGTCATCCTGGTCAATTCGAACCCGGCGACCATCATGACCGATCCGGATCTCGCCGACGCGACCTATGTCGAACCGATCACGCCGGAGATCGTCGCCAAGATCATCGAGAAGGAGCGGCCGGACGCCCTGCTGCCAACCATGGGCGGCCAGACCGCGCTCAACTGCGCGCTGTCGCTGCGCAAGCAGGGCACGTTGGACAAGTTCAACGTCGAGATGATCGGCGCCACCGCCGACGCGATCGACAAGGCCGAGGATCGCGAGCGGTTCCGCGACGCCATGACACGGATCGGCCTGCCGACACCCCGCTCCAAACAGGTCAAGACGCTGCCGCAGGCGCTGGCTGCGCTCGATGAGATCGGCCTGCCGGCCATCATCCGCCCGTCGTTCACGCTGGGCGGCACCGGCGGCGGCATCGCCTACAACAAGGCGGAGTTCATCGAGATCGTCGAGCGCGGCATCGACGCCTCGCCGACCAGCGAGGTGCTGATCGAGGAATCAGTGCTGGGCTGGAAGGAATTCGAGATGGAGGTGGTGCGCGACAAGCGCGACAACTGCATCATCATCTGCTCGATCGAGAACGTCGACCCGATGGGCGTGCACACCGGCGACTCGATCACCATCGCGCCGGCGCTGACGCTGACCGACAAGGAATACCAGATCATGCGCGACGCTTCGATCGCGGTGCTGCGCGAGATCGGCGTCGAGACCGGCGGCTCCAACGTACAGTTCGCCGTCAACCCGGAAGATGGCCGGCTCGTCGTCATTGAAATGAACCCGCGCGTGTCGCGCTCATCGGCGCTGGCCTCGAAGGCGACCGGATTCCCGATCGCCAAGGTCGCCGCCAAGCTCGCAGTCGGCTATACGCTCGACGAGATCGCCAATGACATCACCGGCGGCGCGACACCGGCCTCGTTCGAGCCGACCATCGACTACGTCGTGACCAAGATTCCGCGCTTCGCCTTCGAGAAGTTTCCCGGCGCGAGCCCTGTGCTGACGACCTCGATGAAGTCGGTCGGCGAGGCGATGGCGATCGGCCGCACCTTCCAGGAGAGCCTGCAGAAGGCGCTGCGCTCGCTCGAAACCGGCCTCACCGGCCTCGACGAGATCGCGATCGAGGGCTTCGACGCCGCAAAGGGCATCGACGACGCCGACAACAAGAACGCGATCCGCGCGGCTTT
>CAZNTY010000475.1:0-2720 GCA_964576085.1 uncultured Undibacter sp.
GGCGGCATGGTCACGTATTTGCGGGGCAGTGGCCAGCTGACTGCGGGCCTGCTGCTCCGCGCGCTGCTGTCGGGCAACGTGGCGCTGTTCGAAGAGGCGCTCGCCGATCTGTCCGGCCTGCCGCTCGAGAACGTCGCGAGCTATATTCATGACCGCACCATTTCCGGCTTCCGCGCGCTCTACCGCAAGGCCGGGCTGCCGGACGCCGCTTATCCGGCGTTCCGCGAGGCGGTGATCGCCATGCGCGAGGGCCTGTTGCTGCGCGAGCGCGGCAACGCGGCCGGTCTCAAGCGCGGCATGGTCGAGCGCGTGCTGGAGCGCTGCGCCGACGAGGCAACCGGTGAGGTCGCGCCGCATTTGAGCCTGCTGCAGCGCTTTGCCGTGGAGGCCGCGCGCGAGGAAGCACGCATGTTTTGCGATGACCTGGTGGCGCGGCCGCCGGCCGCCTTCACGCCACGGCTGGTCGCGGCCTGATCGCTACTGATTGGGAATGATGCTCGGCCCGAGGATCGAGCTCAGCACGTCGGGCCGGTTGCGGTTCTCGTGCAAGAGGAATTCGTCCGTGACTTCACGCAGCCGCTTGTTGAGCTGGGCGGCAAGCTCGATCGCGTCGGAACGAGAGTATTCCCGGATGATGGCGCGCACGGCGTCGACATGCTGGTCAACGAGCTTGATCGGAATCTTGGGCGTATCGGGCGCGTATTCGATCAGCCGGCACAGGCTATCGGCCGCGCCGGCGACCGCCGGATAGCCGAACGTCGCGGCTTCACCCTTGATGTCGTGGGCTGCGTGGAAGAGTTGCTCCTTCACGGCCTTGGTGAAGCCAAGCGCCTTGAGTGCCTGGCGCGCCTTGTCGAGTCGCTCGCATTCGGTGTCCATCCATGAGGAGAATTCACTCGACAACTCGGCCAGTGCCCGCTCCGCGCGCGCAACCGGATCGTCGCCCGGATCCAGCGGTCGGTCCGAGACGGCTTTGCGCAGGTTGTTCTGCGGCGTGATCAGCTCGTAGTCGCCATAGGTCGTGACCGCGGCGGTGTCTTTGGGAGAGGCCATGGTTCGCTCTCTGTTGCTCCTCAGCCGGGGGCCCGGACTTTTTCAAGTAGCGCGGACTGGCGGATGACGTCCGCCTTGCCGCCCTTGCGTCGTTCGGGGCCGACATAATTCGAGTTGATCATCCGGCGCCGGTCGGGACCGAAGTAGGTCTTGGTCTTGATGAAGGGTCGTGGGCTGGCGACGACGTTGACGATGCGTTCGTAGAGACCTTTGGCCGAAATCGGCTTGGCCAGGAATTCCGTGATGCCGGCATCGCGCGCGGCCGTCACCCGTTTCTTCTCCGAGTGGCCGGTCAGCATGATGATCGCAACGTAAGGGTTGGCGTTGGCGCCCGGCTGGCGGATCATCTGTGTCAGCTCGAGGCCGTCGAAGATCGGCATCGCCCAGTCGGTGATGACGATGTCGGGCATGTAGTGGGTGAAAGCTTCCAGCCCGGACGCGCCGTCCTCGGCCTCATAGACCTCGCGCGCGCCAAAGCCGTGCAGCAGGGTCCGCATGATCCTGCGCATATGGGCGTTGTCGTCGATGACGAGGAAACGCAGCTTGGAAAATTCGATCCGGACAGCCATAGGGCCCCCGGGCAACGGGACAACCCCGATTGCCTGGGTTCCAGGCTAACCAAGCGCCGTTAACGAATGGTTTAGCATAATGCTTCGGCCGGTCTCAGAAGCCGAATTGTTCCCGCAGAATGCGTTCGTCGAGGTTATGGCCGGGGTCGAACAGCATGTTGATCGCGATGCCGAGGTCCATGCTGACATCGACGGTCACAACCGAGCGGACCTCGTCGTGGTCGGCGACGGCGGCGACCGGGCGCTTGCCCGCCTCCAGCACCTCGATGGTCACCTTGGCGCGGTCCGGCAGCAGCGCGCCGCGCCAGCGCCGGGGCCGGAACGGACTGATCGGGGTGAGGGCGAGCAGCGAGGCGTTGATTGGGATGATCGGCCCCTGCACCGAGAGATTATAGGCCGTCGAGCCTGCCGGCGTCGCCACCAGCACGCCGTCGGCGACAAGCTCGGCAAGGCGTTCCTGGCCGTCGATCAGGATGCGCAGATGGGCGGCCTGCGCACTTTGGCGGAACAACGACACCTCGTTGATCGCGTAATGCTCGTGCATTCGGTCCTGCGCGTCGCGCGCGCGCATCAGCAGCGGGTGGATCACGGTGACATGTGCCTTCGCTAGCCGCTCGCTGAGCGCGTCGGGCGAATAATCATTCATCAGAAATCCGACGGTGCCGCGGTGCATGCCGTAGATCGGCTTGCCGGACGTCATGAATCTGTGCAGCGTCTGCAGCATCAGGCCGTCACCCCCGAGGGCGACGATCACGTCGGCCGCTTTCGGATCGGCGTTGCCATAGCGCGCGGCGAGCTTGTCATAGGCCTCGCGCGCTTCCGGCGTGCCGGCGGCGACAAAGGCGATCCGCTTGAATTGCTGCTCGCGGCGGTTCATCGATCGTCCGGGGGTACCAACTAAGGTTACAGGCATGGAACGCGCGGTGCTGCTCTATACGACTTGGCCCTCGATTGTCGAGGCGGAGACGGCCGGCCGTGCTATTGTCGAGCGGCGCCTGGCCGCCTGTGTCAACATCCTGCCAGGCATGATTTCGCATTACTGGTGGCGTGGCGCGATCGAGCGCGTCGATCCAGATTATCACAGATGGATCGTGGAGG
>CAZNTY010000476.1:0-5233 GCA_964576085.1 uncultured Undibacter sp.
GCGCGCGATGATGTTGCCGGCAAGCACAATCTCGCCGCCGTGGGCCTTCAAGCCGAGGCGGCGGCCCGCTGAATCGCGGCCGTTGCGCGAGGATCCGCCTGCTTTCTTGTGTGCCATCGTGGGTCTCTCGAATTCTGCCTAGCTCATACAACGATTCCGTGACGGAATCATCTCACTTCTTATTGCGTTTTGTGGCCGGCTTTTTTGCCTTTGTTGCGGCCCTTTTTGTCTTCGCTGCAGGCTTCTTGCTTTCCGTTTCCGCTTCGCCGCTCGACGCCTCGGCCGAAACCTCCGGCTTCGGCTTTGCCTCGCGCTTGGGCCGCGGCGGGGGCGTATCCGAGGGCTTCTTGCCGTCGGTGAGGATTTCGGTGATGCGGATCAGCGAGAACTCATGACGATAACCTCGCTTGCGGCGGGAGTTCTTGCGCCGGCGCTTCTTGAACGCGATCACCTTGTCGCCGCGCTCATGCGCCAGCACTTCACCGGCCACGGTGGCGCCGGTGACGGTCGGCAGACCGATCTGCGGAGTATCGCCGCCGACCACCAGAACCTCGCCGAACGAGACCACTTCGCCGGGATTGTTCTTCACGCGATCCACCCGGATCACGTCTTCGGCGGCGACCCGGTATTGCTTGCCGCCGGTTTTGATCACTGCGAACATTGTCTGTCCCTCAAGCGCCAAGCCTTGGGCCATGTCGCGCCCGGGCGCCATAAAATCCCGAAATTTGCTTTGTTGGGGGGCGTCGCGCGCCGCGACAACAAATGCGCGGGCCTTTGGCCCGCGCGGGCAGGGTTATGGCGTTCAGCGCCGCCGCTGTCAAGAAGTGGCGGTAAATAGCCCTTAATCCGCCTTCGACCCCGTTTCGGCCCTGGCCGGAGCAGCACCCCATCCCGACGGGTCGCCCTCCTGGGCCAGCCGATAGCCGACCCCGAGTTCCGTGATCAGGATGCGGGGGGCGTTCGGGTCGGGCTCGATCTTCTGCCGCAGCTTGCGGACGAAAATACGCAGATAATGCGTGTCATTGACGTGGATCGTGCCCCAGACCTCCTTCAGAAGATGCTGATGGGTGACCACATTGCCCGCATGCTGCGCGAGCACCTGCAATAGCCGGTATTCCTTCGGCGTAAGCGTCAGCCGGGTGCCGTTGAGCAGCACCGCCCGGGCGGCGAGATCGATGGTCAGCGGCCCGACCTTGACCCGTGGTTCGCCGCTTGCCGCCCGCATCTGGCGCCGCAAGGCGACCCGGACCCGCGCCATCAGTTCCGCCATGCCGAACGGCTTGACCACATAATCATCGGCCCCAAGCTCGAGCAAGCGCACCTTTTCCGCCTCGCTCGACCGCACCGACAGGACGATGATCGGCACCGCGGACCAGGACCGGATGCGCTCGACCACTTCGGCGCCGTCCATGTCTGGCAGTGCGAGATCGACGATCACCATATCGATCGGCTGCAGCGTCGCCCCTCGGATCGCGTCGCTCCCGGTTCCGGCTTCAATGACCGAGAAGCCGTTGAGCTCGAAGCCGGTACGCAGGAAACGGCGAATTTGAATCTCATCGTCGACGATGAGCACGACTTGACTCTGATCACTCATCTGCATCCGCTTCCATTTGACTGAGGACGGCCTGCGCCACCGGCAGCTCGATTGAAATCTTCGTGCCCTGACCCGGTCCCGCGCTCGCCGCCGTCACCTTGCCGTCATTCGCGGCGATGAAGGCATTGGCGATCCAAAGCCCCAAGCCCGAGCCGCTAATCGTGGCGACATGGCGTTCGCCCCGGAAGAACCTGTTCCACATGTTCGACTTCTCATCGGCCGTGAGGCCGATCCCGCCATCGCTTACACTGAGAACGATGCTGCCGTCGCGTGCTTCGGCGACCACCTCTATAGCGGAGGCGGACGGTGAATATTTCGCCGCGTTGTCGAATATCTGTACCAGCGCCTGCTGGACCAGGACCGGATCGACATGAATCAACGGCAGATCGGCCGGCAGTGAGAGTGTCACCTTGCGTCCGCCAAAACGACGGCGACAGCGATCGAGAGCGGAATGGACGATATCGGTGGGATCGGCCCATTCCTTGTGTGGATTGAGGCCATTGCTGCTGATCCGGCTGGCGTCCAGCAGATTTTGGATGTCGTTGTTCAGGCGTACAGCTTCATCATGAACGTCGTGCACCAGCGCCTTCAGCTTGACCTCGCCGGCAAGAGCCGGCGCGGCGCCGAGCACGGTGGCGGCGCCCATGATGGAGGCAAGCGGCGTGCGCAATTCATGCGACACGGAGCCGATCAGTGCCTCGCGCAACTGGTCGGTCTGCGAGCGCATGTTGGCTTCGCTGATTGCATGCGCAACGCCAAGTCGTTCCAGCGTCGCAGTGGCATCGGCCAGAACCGCGCCGACCCGCACGCGAAGGTCATCGATCCTTTCGCGAGCTTCGTATCCGAGATTGATGGCGATTACGCCGAAATCAAGATTCTTCGGCGAGACTGCCTGAACAAGCCAGACCTCGTCGTCATCGATCCCCAGCGTCGCGCCGCTGGTGCTGTCGCGGCGGCCCGAGGCGATTTCGTCGATCACCGCGCGCACCTGCGGCGGCACCACGATCCCGGGCTTGCGCACTCCGTTTGCCACGCCGCGCGCCGCAGAAAACAGCACAACGTTTCGCTGCATCACGGACGCCAGATGATCCTCGATCGCCGAATGGATATCGGAGGCATCAAAGGCGACGGCGAGCCGCCGCGAGAACGCATAAAGATCGCGCATGTCGATCTCGCGCTGGCGGGCGATTTCAAGCTGCTGTTTCAATCGCGTCGCGAGCTGGCTGATCACGACTGCAACGAACATGAACAGCGCGAGGTTGAGGACCTCCTGCGGATCTTTGATGCGGAAGCTGTAGAGTGGAGGATAGAAAAAATAGGCCGCCGCGAAGGCGCCGCAGATCGAGGCGACCACCGCCGGGATGGTGCCCCACCACATGCCCGCGACCACCACGGGGATGAGGTAAATCACCGAGCCGTGGGTGAGCCCGGTCTTGAGCTGAAGGCCCGCCAAGGCCACGGTCGTCGCGGCGACCAGAAGCAGCGTCAAAGCGATGCCGCGCACCTCGGTGCGCAGGGTGCCGGTGATGAACAAGGTACGCATCGCCATGGGCGGGTCTTACGGATACCGGAGTACTTTATAAGTGTAGCACAGAAGCGGGCCGGAACAGGGCGGCGGCGGTCTTGTCTGAAAGCGCCCGGCTGGCTAGATAGCCCGGCCGCGGGCCGCCGCCCGAAGGCCCAAGATGGCTCTTTCCGCAAAATCTATGATGGCCGCAATGAATCGCAGGCAACGCCGCGCCGCGCAAAATCAAGGTCCGGCGCAGGATTCGTTGATGGAGATATTCGCGCGCGCCGTGCGCCATCACGATACCGGCGAGCTCGGTCCCGCCGCCAACCTGTTCAGGAAAATCCTTGCGCTGAAACCGGACCATTTTGCGGCCTGTGATCGGCTCGCGTTCCTGTATCTGTCGCAAGGCAAGCTCGACAAGGCGTCAGAACAATACGCCGCGCTCGCCCGGATCGCGCCGCAGACCCTGACGCCGTTCAATCAGGTGCTGGACAGACTCAAGAAACTGCTGCCGCCCTTGGCGGAGGATCTTGTGGGCGGCCTCGCCGCCCCCGATATGGCGCCGCCGAAAGAGTCGGCGACAGCGCGCCGTATCGAAACGATCGTCGCCGACCCGTATTTCCGGATTGTGCTCGAAGGGTCTGCGGTCTACGACCGGGCGCTTGAGATGTGGCTGACTGCGCTGCGTGCCTCGGTTTTGCGGGCTGCGCTGGCGGAGTCGAGCGTCGACGCGGTCAAGCTCGCCTTTTGCAGCGCCCTGGCGCGACAGTGCTTCATCAACGAATACGTCTTTGCGGTCACGCCGGACGAAACAGAGCAGCTCAACCGGTTGAAGCGTGCGGTGGACGAGGCGCTGGCGCAGGGCGCGCCCATTACGCCGGTCCGGCTCCTAGCGCTTGCCATGTACATGCCGCTTGGCGAGCTGGCCAATACTGACGCTCTGCTGAAGCGGCCATGGCCGGCGCCGGTTGGGTCCGTCGTGACTCAACAGATAAGCGAGCCGCACGAGGAAAAGGCGCTGCTTGCGACCATTCCGCAGCTGACGCCGATTTCCGACGGGGTCACCTCGGAGGTGCGCCGGCAATACGAGGAGAATCCCTATCCACGCTGGGCGAGCCTCGCGGCGCCTCCCTGGCCGTTGCTTCTGCTCGACGAGCATCTTCGCCGCCTGTTTCCGACGGCGCCATTTCGTCCGGTCGGTCATGAAGACCGGCTCGACATCCTGGTGGCCGGCTGCGGCACCGGCCGGCATGTGCTCGAGCTTGCGCAGTCATATCGCGGCGCCCACGTCCTGGCTGTCGACCTCAGTCTCGCCAGCCTGGCGAGCGCCAAGCGCAGAACGCCGCCGGCGCTTGCCGGCGCGGTTGAGTTCGCTCAGGCCGATATCATGGCGATCGGCTCGATCGGCCGCAGCTTCGACCTGATCAATGTGGGTGGCGTGCTGCACCACATGCCAGATCCGTGGGCCGGTTGGCGCGAGCTTATCAAGCTGATGAAGCCGGACGGCGTGATGCAGGTCGGTCTTTACAGTGCTCACGCGCGTCGCGACATCGTCACTGCGCGCAAGATTATTGCCGAGCGGGGCTATCGGCCGACCGCGGAAGACATCCGGCGTCTGCGCCGGGACCTGATGACGAGCGGCGATAATTTCAGCTTCATGCAGCTCGATGACTTCTTTACCGTCAGCACCTGTCGCGACCTTCTCTTCCATGTGCATGAGGTGCAGACCACCATTCCCGAGATCAAGGCCTTTCTCGACGCCAACGGGCTGAGGTTTATCGGATTTGATTTCGGCGTTTTCGACGGGCAGGAGCACTACCGCAACCTGTTCGCCAGGAACGGCTGGTCGTTTGGCGATCTCGTCCGCTGGGACGCGGTCGAGCGCGAAAATCCCTCCCTGTTTGCGGGCATGTATGTATTCTGGGTGCAGAAGATCTGAAGCGCCGTGCCGTCAAGCGCCGCGCGCCCTTGTCGCGCCACGCGCGCTTCGCTAGATAGCCTTCCGTCGCGGGCCGCTGGCGGCTGGTTCACGGCTGTGGAGAGGTGGCAGAGTGGTTGAATGCACCGCACTCGAAATGCGGCATACGGGCAACCGTATCGGGGGTTCGAATCCCTCCCTCTCCGCCACG
>CAZNTY010000477.1:0-3107 GCA_964576085.1 uncultured Undibacter sp.
AGTCTTATCCGAGTGGTGGGCGGCCGGCAGACTTCGTCCCAGGGACAATCTAGTTCTGAGCAGTGTCGGAGCCGGATACACGTTTGCCGCCGTGTACCTGCGCTGGACTGCCAGCGCGCCGCAATAGCTTCCGACAATCACCTTTGGAGATAAACGGCAGCAGTGGCGACTGCAATTGGCCCTCAGCTGACAAACCATCAATATCCGCTTTCGGGAGAGCAGCTGAAGCGCACCGTACCGATATGATTGGCATCGGCGATCGAGCGGTGAATGTCGGCTTTCTCGGCAAAGCCAGAACTTGGGTTTGAGGCGTCCAACAGACGCTCACTGAAATTTGTGCGAATCTGACCTGCCACTGATCTTTCATCCAGCGGCGTTTAGAGCCTCGGCCGTTTCTGCTACTCCGTGTGGCGTGTGGTGAGCAACCGGCGCTGACGCGGAGCTGTCGTCTGGCGCAGCGTCAGGGCCGGTTGCGGCGATCGTCTTGGCGAAGTCTGCCGGTGTCGCGTAACCCAGCGAGGAATGCGGCCGTGCGGTGTTGTAATCGGTCACCCACGCCGCGATGGCGCTGCGGGCATGGCCGATGCCGAAGAACAGGCTCTCGTTGAGCAGCTCGTCGCGCATTCGCCCGTTGAAGCTCTCGACATAGCCGTTCTGCATCGGCTTACCCGGCGCGATGAAGTGCCAGTCGATGCGGTGATCCTTCGACCAGGCGAGGATGGCGTTGGACGTGAACTCGGTGCCGTGATCGGACACGATCATGCCCGGCTTGCCGCGCCGGGCGATGAGGGCGGTCAGCTCCCGGGCAACTCGGCGACCCGAGATCGAGGTGTCGGGGATGGCAGCAAGGCACTCTCTCGTCACATCGTCGACGATGTTGAGGATCCGGAAGCGCCGCCCGCAGGCGAACTGGTCATACACAAAATCCAAGGACCAGCGGGCGTTCGCCCGCACAGCAGTCAGCAGCGGTGCCCGCGCGCCGACAGCACGGCGTCGGGCACGGCGTTTGCGCACCGTCAGCCCCTCTTCGCGGTAGAGCCGATAGATGCGGTTGATCCCCGATGGCTCACCTTCCCGCCGCAGCAGGATGAACAAACGTCGATAGCCGAAGCGCCGGCGCTCGTTGGCCAGCGCACGCAGACGGTGGCGCAGCTCGGTGTCCGGCGGCCGTCGCGAGCGGTAACGGATCATCCGGCGGTCGGCGCCGACGATGGAGCAGGCCCGCCGCTCCGACAGGCCGAGCGCGGTCTTCAGATGCGCCACTGCCTGGCGCTTGGCGGCGGGCCCTACCATTTTTTTCCAAGAAGCTCTTTTAGCGCCGAGGCTTCTAGCATCTGATCGGCGAGCAGCTTCTTCAGCTTCGTGTTCTCGTCCTCCAGCGCCCTCAGGCGCTTGGCGTCGGAGACGTCCATGCCCCCGTACTTCGCTTTCCAGTTATAGAGCGTGGCCTCCGAAATCCCGTGCTTGCGCGCGAGGTCGGCCGGCTTGGCGCCTGCCTCGTGCTCGCGCAGCACCGCGATGATCTGCTCTTCCGTGAACCGCTTCCGCTTCATCCTGTCCGTCCCTCATTCAGGGCCGAACTCTAAATCCATCTGGAGGAAATTACCCGGGGCAGGTCACGGCAACAAACCCAAGACGACTAACGGCGGCAAGAACACCTGCTGGCCGTTCGTTTTTCTTTTTGTCGCTATGTGGGCAGGCATGATCGGAACAACCCTCAACACCGATCCCTTTAAGCTTGGACTGCCTCTTCAAATGAACATTGTGATGCCCATCCTGCTCAGTGTCCTTATCCTGTTTGCCAGAGCACGATGGCGCGATTGCGGCGTGTTCTCCTCATTTTTTCGACCACAACGGTAATCTTGGTTGGCGTATTTTCGTTCTGACGTGCATCATCTTCTTAAGCTACCTGTTTTTCGACGGCGTCATTCAGATGCTGATGTCCGGATTCCAACAGTGACGCAAACAATTCGACGGTACGCGGCGCATGTGCTAGTATATACTAGACTTAGAATTGACGCATTGTAATGGCTCGCACAAGCGAAGTTGCGTTCCGACACTCCACTTAAGATATTGATATCTCGTGGGACGTTCTTGGCTTTGGAAGTCGGATAGGCATTGATCCACAACGCAAAGGCGCTGGCTCTTAATCAGCGGGTCTAAGGTTCGAGTCCTTCATCACCTACCAAATCCAAGAAATTCCGAGGAAATTTTCGCGGCCGATTTTACACTTTCAGCTGGCTCTCAAAATCTTGATCGCGAACTCTAGTCACCAATTCGGGTCACGCTTCTGTGGCCGGTCTGAAGAAGCTGCTGATGCCTGAAAATTCTTACACAAGTAATCGAGATCCGCTTCGCATAGATGGCAATTCAAGAGTTTGCAAAGGTAGTTGGTTTCGGATCCAATCCCAGCCGACCTTGTCCGTCGCATAAGGAAAAAGGCACAATCTCGGCAGGTGCCAAACGGATGTCTTGGCTGCTTCACGTCAACATTGGCTAGAAGGTAACGCAAGATGCTACGAAATTGAATCAATTCGGTCGCGCTCAGATGCTCGACGTCCTCTGCGAGATGCGCAAGAGGATCTTCTCCCATCACAAGGTGACCGGCGTCAGTCACCGTGAATACCGAGCTGCGTGCATCTCGCGAAGAGACATCGCGTTCAAGATATCCGGATTGTTCAAGGCTCTTGATTGTCTGCGATGCCGTTCCCGGGGTCGTTGCCTGATATTGAGCAAGGCCTGAGAGCGTACGGCTATATGCGTTTGCGCGCGAAAAGTAGCGAAGAGCGATCCACTGCGCTTGCGTCAAGTGATCTCCATCGCTTTCCGCAAGCAACACGCGGCTTAATTGCAAAAGCACATCGACGACTTCTTTGGCAACCATTTCTCCCCCTGGCTGAGCACTTCATACGACTACCGATCATCGGAAAGTCAATAAAATTTTTTTAACGATCTGGGCACGTGCGAAACGACAATGATTATTTTTGAATCGAAACTTTCGGCTTCTAGAGTAACGCAAACTATCCGCTGTGCCGACAAGGTCGGGCCCAAAATGTCAGCAAACTTAGGATTTACTTCACTACCGCGCCCACAGATTGGATGCGATC
>CAZNTY010000478.1:0-10919 GCA_964576085.1 uncultured Undibacter sp.
AGCATCAGGCTGCTTTCTTCTTCGCCAAAAACTCGCCCATGCGGTCGAGCGCCTTGAGGATGTTCTCGGTCGAGTTGGCATAGGACACGCGGATGTAGCCTTCGCCGAGGATGCCGAAATCAGGCCCGCCGATCACGGCGACGCCGGCATCCTCGAGCAGCGCCGAGGCCAGCGCCTTCGCTTTCCATCCGGTGCGCTTGACGTTCGGGAACGCGTAGAACGCGCCCTTCGGCGTAGCGCAGGACACGCCGGGCAACTTGTTCAGGCCCTCGACCACGACTTTCCGCCGCCGGTCGAACTCGGCGACCATCTTGCGCACCTCGTCCTGCGGCCCCTTGAGCGCCGCCAGCCCGGCATATTGCGCCGACGCATTGACGCAGGAGTGCAGGTTGACCGCGAGCTTGCGCGCATAATCGTAGAGCTTGCCGGGAAACACCCCGTAGCCGAGCCGCCACCCGGTCATCGCGTAGGTCTTCGACCAGCCGTTGAGCAGGATCAGCCGATCGCGGATCGAGGGATAGCCAAGCAGGCAGACGTGCTGTTCCCCATCATAGGTCATCTGGTCATAGATCTCGTCCGACATCACCGCGACGTCCGGCCACTTGTCGAGGCCGGCGACGAACTTGTCTATTTCGGTCTTCGGCGTGACGCCCCCGGTCGGGTTGGCGGGCGAGTTGATGATGATGAGGCGGGTCTTCGGCGTGATCAGCCTGAGTGTCTCGTCGGCCGAGAAGGCAAAGCCGTTCTCCTCGCGGATCGGGATCGGGACCGGCGTCGCGCCTGTGAACTCGATCATCGAGCGGTAGATCGGAAAGCCGGGGTCCGGATACATGATCTCCGCGCCCGGCTCGCCGAACATCAGGATCGACATGAACATGGTCGGCTTGCCGCCCGGCATGATCATCACGCTATCGGGTGACACCTCCACGCCGTAACGCTTGTTGAGATCGGCGGCGACCGCCTCGCGCAGCGGCGGGATGCCGTTCGCGGCCGTATAGCCGTGATGGCCGTCGCGCAGGGCCTTCACGGCGGCTTCGACGATATGGTCCGGCGTGCGGAAGTCGGGCTGGCCGATGCCAAGATTGATGATGTCGCGGCCCTGTGCGGCAAGCGCATTGGCGCGCGCCAGCACGGCAAAGGCATTTTCCTCGCCGATCCGGTCGAAAGCCGCGATGGTTCTGAGCATTGCTGGTTCCTCGTTGGATCAAGGCGAGTTTGCCGGCACGCCCCTGCATTCGTCAATCGCGCGACCGGCGGCAAATGGCATGAAAGGTGATCATGGCTCGATCAGCGAAATGCATTGGCCTTGCCGGCCCCGGCATGGCAGTTTCCGCGCCATGCCAAGCCCGGCCGAGAAGCGCAAGGCCTTCCGCACGCTGCACGAGAGCGGCTGCTTCGTCATTCCCAATCCATGGAGCCCGGGCACTGCGCGCTATCTCGAAGGGCTCGGCTTCAAGGCGCTGGCCTCGACCTCCTCCGGCTACGCGCATTCGCAAGGCTTCGCCGACGGCGCGCTGACACTTGACCAGATGCTGACGCATTATCGGGAGATCACCGCGGCGACCACCGTTCCCGTCAATGCCGATTTCGAGAACGGCTTTGACCATGAGCCCGATGCCGTCGCCGCCAACGTGAAGCGTTGCATCGACACCGGCGTCGCCGGGCTGTCGATCGAGGATTTCACCGGCGACGAGGCCGATCCGATCTACCACTTCGATCTCGCCGTTGCGCGGATGAAGGCGGCGCGCGCCGCGATCGACCAGGCCGGCGGGGACGTGCTGCTGACCGGTCGTGCCGAAGGCTTCCTGCATGGCCGGCCGGACCTTGCCGACGCCATCAAGCGGCTCAAGGCGTTCAGCGAGGCCGGCGCCGACTGCCTCTACGTGCCGGGCATCCGCAGCCGCGAGCAGATCGTCGAGGTCGTGAAGGCAGTCGCGCCGAGGCCGGTCAACCTGCTCAACCACACCAATCTCGGCTTCACCGTGGCGGAGATCGCCGCAATGGGCGTGCGGCGCATCAGCGTCGGCGGCACGCTGTCGCGCGTGGCGATGGACGCCTTCATCAAGTCGGCGCGCGACATCGCCGAGCACGGCCGGTTCGACAGCTTCGCCGGCGTCGTCTCGAACGCCGAACTCAACACATTTTTCGGGGGCGGCCGAAGTGCCTGAAGTCAAAGAGGAGTTGAAATCCGAGCCGGAACCCAGGACCGGGCAGCCGGTCGGCTTGAAAGTCCCCGATCCTTCCCCCGCGCCGCGACCGGGACCGGTTTCGCTCGAAGGACGGTTTGGCCGCGTTGAGAAGCTGGCGCCAGCCCACGCAAAACCGCTCTGGACATATTTCGAAGGCCAGCCGCAACTGTGGACCTATATCGGCGCCTATGGACCGTTCGATACTTACGAGGCCTTCGCCGCGCACATCGAACAATTTTCGGCGTCACCCGACCCCTACGCCTACGCGATCGTCGACAAGGACAAGGGGCCGGTCGGCTATTTCACGCTGATGGAAATCAGGCCGGCGCACCGCGTGATCGAGGTCGGCCACGTGATGTATTCGCCGGCGCTGCAACGCGCTCCGCTCGCCACCGAGGCGCAGTACCTGCTCGCCCGATATGTCTTCGAGACGCTCGGCTATCGCCGGTACGAATGGAAATGCCACGCGCTCAACGCCGCCTCGCGACGCGCCGGACAGCGGCTCGGTTTCACCTACGAAGGCACGTTCCGGAAATACCTGATCGCCAAGGGCCGCAACCGCGACAATGCCTGGTTCTCGATGCTCGACTGCGAATGGCCGGCGCGCAAGGCGGGTTTCGAAGCCTGGCTGTCACCCGATAATTTCGCTGCCGACGGCAGGCAGAAGCAGAGCCTGAGCGCGCTCAACGGCGGCGCAAAGGCCTGATGAGCGCTCCGTCCGTTTCGTCATCGCGACTGCGCGAGCATCCGCAGTTCGTGCGGCTGTGGTTCGTGCGGCTGTGCTCCACGCTCGGCTACCAAATGATGGTGGTGGCGATCGGCTGGAAGGTCTACGCCATTACCGGCGATGCATTCGACCTCGGACTGGTCGGGCTCATCCAGTTCGTCCCCGCCGTGGTGTTCACACTGCTGATCGGCCATCTGACCGACCGCTATGCCCGCCGCACCATTCTGCGCGGCGCACAAACGACGATGGGCGCCGCGGCGGCGCTGCTGATCGTGGTGTTTCTCGACCCGACGCCGAGCGTCGGCCTGCTGTTCGCCGCCGTGTTCCTGATCGGCACGGCGCGCGCGTTCGAATCGCCGGCCAGCCAATCGCTGGTGCCGGCCGTCGTCCCGACCGCGCTATTATCGCGCGCAACCGCGGCGTGGGCCTCCTCCAACCAGACCGGCATCAGTTGCGGCCCCGCGGCGGGTGGCCTGATCTACGCATTCGAGCCGGTGCTGGTCCCCGCCCTGGCACTGATCTTGTTCGGCGCCGCCATCACGCTGGTCACGCTCATTCAAATCGAGCGTCGGCCGCCCCTGCGCGAGCCGCCGAGCCTGTCATCGGTGCTGGCGGGCTTCCGCTACGTGCGCCAGCGACCGCGGCTCCTTGGCGTCATCACGCTCGACCTGTTCGTCGCCTTGCTCGGCGGCGTGACCGCACTGCTGCCGATCTATGCGCGCGACATCCTGCTGGCCGGCCCGGTCGGCCTCGGCCTGCTGCGCTCGGCGCCGGCGCTCGGCGCGCTCGCGACCACGGTCCTGCTGTCGCACATTCCGCTGGAGCGGCGGCTTGGCATCACGATGTTCGCGGTGGTCGCGCTGTTCGGGCTCGCCACCATGCTGTTTGCGGTGTCGACGTGGCTGCCGCTGTCGATGCTGGCGCTGGCCGTGCTCGGCGCCGCCGATTCCGTGAGCGTCGTCATCCGTTTCACGCTGGTGCAGATCGAGACGCCGGACGCGATGCGCGGCCGCGTCAGCGCCATCAACTATCTGTTCGTCAATACCTCGAACACGCTCGGCGAGTTTGAATCGGGCCTGATCGCCTCCTGGCTCGGCGCGGTGCCGTCGGCGTTCATCGGCGGCCTGGGGTCATTGCTCGTGGCCGCGATCTGGATGATGATTTTTCCCGACCTGCGCCGGCTCGATCGCTTCCAGCCGGCCGACAACGAAAAGGACTCGTGATGCACGTGATGATGACCGGGGCGGCCGGGATGATCGGCCGCAAGCTGACGGCGCGGCTGGTCAAGGACGGCGGCGTTGCCGGCCAACCGCTCGACCGGCTGACGCTGACCGACATCGTGGCGCCGGACAAGCCGGCCGGCTTTTCCGGCAAGGCCGAGCTCGTCACCGCCGACCTCGCCGACAAAGGCATTGCCGAGACGCTGATCGCAGATCGCCCCGGCTTGATCTTCCATCTCGCCGGCGTGGTGTCGGGCGAGGCGGAGACCAATCTGGAGAAAGGCTACCGCGCCAATCTCGACGGCATGCGGAACCT
The DNA here is from genome assembly GCA_964576085.1 of uncultured Undibacter sp. GTDB lineage: Bacteria > Pseudomonadota > Alphaproteobacteria > Rhizobiales > Xanthobacteraceae > Pseudolabrys. The sequence continues at coordinate 4,453 of CAZNTY010000478.1, forward strand.
GCTGGAAGCGATCAAAAATGCCGGCGGCGGCTATCATCCCAAGGTGGTTTTCACCTCCTCGATCGCGGTGTTCGGCGCGCCGTTCCCGCCGGCCGGCATTCCCGACGATTTCCATCTCACGCCGCTCACCTCCTATGGCACGCAGAAGGCGATGTGCGAACTGCAGCTGGCCGACTATAGCCGCCGCAACATCCTCGACGGCGTCGGCATCCGGCTGCCCACCATCTGCGTGCGGCCGGGCAAGCCGAACAAGGCGGCCTCGGGATTCTTCTCCGGCATCATCCGCGAGCCGCTTGCCGGCCTGGAAGCGGTGTTGCCGGTCGCCGATACGGTGCGGCACACCCATGCCTCGCCCCGTTCGGCGGTCGGCTTCCTGAGCCACGCCGCCGGGCTGTCGCGCGAAGCGCTGGGGCCGCGCATCAACCTCAACATGCCCGGCGTCTGCGTCACGGTCGCCGAGCAGATCGAGGCCCTCCGGCGCATCGCCGGCGACAAGGTCGTCTCGCGGATCAGGCGCGAGCCGGACGAGCTGGTGATGCGGATCGTCGCCGGCTGGTCCGAGCGCTTCCAGGTCAAGCGCGCCGTCGAGCTCGGCTTCAAGGCCGAGACCTCGTTCGATGACATCATCCGCGTGCATATCGAGGACGAGCTGGGCGGGAAGATCGCCCAATAGTGTCACGTCCGCGAAAGCGGGCATCCGGTAAACACCGCGGGCGCCGTGATTACTGGATCGTCCGCTTTCGCGGACGATGACAGCCGCTAAATCCTTGCACCCGCCTTCCCAAGCCCTAAATTCCACCCATGACCTACGTTGACGCCTCCGCCGCCCCCCTCCGCAAGACCGGCCAGATCAAGCTCCACGGCGCCAATGCCTTCGCCGGCATGCGCAAGGCCGGCGCGCTGGTCGCCGAATGTCTCGACCTGCTGGTGCCGAAAGTGAAGCCCGGCGTCACGACCCAGGAACTCGATCAGATTGTCAGCGCCTTTGCACGCGAACATAACGCCCTGCCGGCGACGCTGATGTATCGCGGCTACGAGAAGTCGATCTGCACCTCGATCAACCATGTCGTGTGCCACGGCATCCCGAACGACAAGCCGCTCAAGGAGGGCGACATCGTCAACATCGACGTGACGCTGATCCTCGACGGCTGGCACGGCGATTCGAGCCGCATGTACGCGGTCGGCCGCATCCCGCGCCGGGCCGAGCGGCTGATCGACGTCACCTACGAGGCGATGATGCGGGGCATTGCCGTCATCCGCCCCGGCGCCACCACCGGCGATATCGGCGCCGCGATCCAGGCTTATGTCGAGGGCGAGCACATGAGCGTGGTCCGCGACTTCTGCGGCCACGGCCTTGGCCGGCTGTTCCACGACGAGCCGAACATCGTTCATGTCGGACGGGCAGGTGAAGGCGTCGTGCTCAAGCCCGGCATGTTCTTCACCGTCGAGCCCATGATCAACCTCGGCCGGCCGCACGTGAAAGTGCTGTCGGACGGCTGGACCGCAGTGACCCGCGACCGCTCGCTATCGGCGCAGTTCGAGCATTCGGTCGGAGTGACGGAGACTGGGGTCGAGGTCTTTACCCTGTCGCCGGGCAAGCTCGACAAGCCGCCGTACAAGGTTTGACCCGTCAATCCATCGCCGCGAGGGACCTCCCTCGAAGATCGCCATGATGTGATCTAAACTCGCGTCATGACGGCAAACCGCAAAAACGGATCGGCCACCGACAGCCTCGCCGAGGCGCCGCATTACCTCGGCCACCGGGAGCGACTGCGGGCGCGTTTCCGCGACGCCGGCGCCGAAGCGGTCAGCGACTACGAATTGCTCGAGCTCGTGTTGTTTCGCGCCATCCCGCGGCGGGATCTCAAACCGCTGTGCAAGGAACTGATCGCAAAATTCGGCTCGTTCGCCGAAGTGCTGGCGGCGCCGGCAGGCCGGCTTGGCGAGGTCAAGGGGCTCGGCGAGGCCGCCATCACCGATCTCAAGATCGTCCACGCTGCGGCGGCGCGCCTTGCGCGCGGCCAGGTGCAGAAGCGCCAGGTGCTGTCATCCTGGTCGAGCGTGCTGGACTATTGTCGCACGGCGATGGCCTTTGCCGACAAGGAGCAGTTCCGCATCCTGTTCCTCGACAAGCGTAACCAATTGATCGCCGACGAGGTGCAGCAGAAGGGCACCGTCGACCACACGCCGGTCTATCCGCGCGAGGTGATCAAGCGCGCGCTCGAGCTGTCGTCGACCGCGCTGATCCTCGTGCACAACCATCCCTCCGGCGACCCGACACCGTCGCGCGCCGACATCCTGATGACGGAGGCGATCATTGACGTGGCGAAGCCGCTCGGCATCACCGTCCACGACCACATCATCGTCGGCAAGGACGGCCACGCCAGCTTCAAGGGCCTGAAGCTGATCTGATCACTACTGCCGCACCAGCGTGTAGGGATTGCTGCTTTCCGGCACGCGCTCCCAGATGTCGGTGTCGTTCTGCTCGAAGCGCCATGGCACGCCGCGCGAGGGCGCGATCATCAGCTCGTCGCGGTCGATCTTCCAGCGCACGAAGTTCAGTCGCGCGATCGCCGGATCGCAGCCTGGCTTGACGGTGATCGCAAAGCCCTCGTCGGCCGGCGCGGTCGTGAGCGAGAAGCTGCACAACGGCTTGCCGCCGCCGCGCATCAGTGCCCAGTCGCCGACGACCTGTTCGATCGGCACCGGCTGGACACCAGCATCCGCAGAATTCTGCAGGAACAGCACGCCGACGCCCGGCGTCGGCGCCTCGAACATGCCGGTCTCGACCTCGCTGAAATCGACCAGTGCCCGGCCTTGCGAGTCGACAAGGTGAAGAAGATCGTTGTCGGGATAGGTCCAGGCGACGATGTCGCGCAACAGCGGGAAGTCGTCGACGCACTTCGGATCGAAATCGAGCCGATAGCCGGCGCCGGCGCGCTCCGCCTTGAATGTGAGGTTACAGGTCTTGTCGCGGTCGGCATTGGAAAACTCCCAGGTGCCGACCATCGCCTTGGCCTGGTCATTGAGCGCCTGCGCGGATGCACCCGCCGCGGCAAAAATCAGAAAGGCAATCGCGATCGCAAATCGACTCATGCCGCGTCTCTGTGCCGCCACGTCGGCAGTTGGCCCGCGCCAGTTTACCCCCGTTTGGGAGGATAGGGTGTCTCCGCGACCGGGGTCAGTGGCGGCTTTCCGGCGGCCCAGGCCAGAATGTTATCGACCACGAGCTGGTCCATCGCCGCACGCGTCACCTCGGTCGAGGAGCCGAGGTGTGGGAACAGGACCACGTGGTCCATCTCGATCAGTTCCTTCGGAACCTCCGGCTCCTTGGCAAACACGTCGAGGCCTGCCGAATAGATCGTCTTGTTCTTCAGCGCCTCGATTAGCGCCGGTTCGTCGACCACAGAGCCGCGCGCCATGTTGATCAGGATACCGCGCGGCCCGAGCGCTTCGAGCACGTCCTTGTTGATGAGGTTTTTTGTGGCGGCGCCGCCCGGTACAATGACCATCAGCGTGTCGACGTCGCGCGCCATGTCGACGAGCTTGGGATAGTACTTATAGGCCACGCCGGCCTGCGGATTGCGGCTGTGGTAGACAACCGGCACGCCGAAGGCGTCGAGACGCTTTGCGATGGCCTTGCCGATACGGCCCATGCCGACGATGCCGACCTTGCGGTCGCGCAAGGTCGCCTTGGCCAGCGGATAATGGCCCTGCGAGACCCATTTGCCGGCACGCACGTAGCGATCGGCTTGCGGAAACTCGCGCACGGTGCACAGCAGCAGGCCGAGCGCCGTGTCGGCGACCTCCTCGTTGAGCACGTCGGGCGTATTGGTGACGATGATGCCGTGCTCGCCCGCCCATTTGGCATCGACGTGATCATACCCCACGCCGAAGCTCGAAATCTGCTCGAGCTTGGGCAGCTTCTGCATGAACGCCGCGTCGATCCTGTTGGCGGTATAGGCGATGGCGACGGCGCGGATTTTGTCGCTGACCGAGCGCAGGAAGGCCTCTTCGTTGCCTTTGGCGTCGATCAGGTAATGGAGCGTCACGGCCGGCTCCAACCCCTTGACCATGACGGGCTTCTTATTCCCCAAAAGTAGTACGTCGGGTTTGCCGGCCATCGTCATCTCCTGTCGATTCAATGCTGGAACAGCAGTGACAAAATCGAGGACGGCGAGTCAATCCATATCCGCTGCCCGAAGGTTTCGCAGGCCCACGGAGTGGGCGGGTTTGACCGCCTTGTCAGGTCATAATACAACTTAGGGAAGGCACGGGTGCCGGGTTAGGGAGGAATGACACCATGAGAAAATATCTGACCGGCGCGATCATCGCCGGGTTGATGCTGGCGGCGGCTCCGGCCGTCGCCCAGGAAAAACTCACCGTCTGGTGGGTGAAGGGCTTCTACAAGGCCGAAGACGACGCGCTGTTCGAGGCGATCAAGAAATACGAAGCGAAGACCGGCGTGAAGGTCGACCTGTCGCAATACGCCGTGCAGGACATGATTCCGAAGACGGTGGCGGCGCTCGACGCCGGGACGCCACCGGACATTGCTTACGCGGATTCGTATGACGTGCAGGCCGCCGGCAAGTGGGCGTTCGAGGGCAAGCTCGAGGACTTGTCTGACGTTCTTGTGCCGATGAAATCCGCCTTCGCGCCGAACACGATCGAAACGACGTTCCTCTACAACGACAAGGCCAAGAAGAAGGCTTACTACGCCTTCCCGCTCAAACAGCAGACCATGCATATCCAGATCTGGAAGGACATGCTGGAGCAGGCCGGGTTCAAGGAAAGCGACATCCCGACGACCTGGAAGGAATACTGGTCGTTCTGGTGCGACAAGGCACAGCCGGCAAGCCGCAAGGCGACCGGTCAGCGCATCTACGGCATCGGCATGCCGATGGGCATCGACTCCACCGACTCGTTCCAGTCGTTCCTGACTTTCATGGATGCTTATAACGTCAAGCTGGTCGACGACGACGGCAAGCTCCTGGTCGACGATCCGAAGGTGAAGGAAGGCCTGATCGCCACGCTAAAGGACTACACCGATCCGTACATCAAGGGCTGCACCCCGCCGTCATCGACAACATGGAAGGACCCCGACAACAACGTCGCCTTCCACAACCGCACGACCTTGATGACCCACAACTTCACCATCTCGATCGCCGCCAAATGGCTCGACGACGAAATGAATCCGTCGTTGACCCAGGCACAACGCGACGCCGGCAAGAAGGCCTACGAGGATCTGATCATCACCGCCAAGTTTCCCAAGAAGCCGGACGGCTCGGCGATGAAGTATCGTGCCTCGATCAAGGTCGGCGTGATCTTCGCGGACTCCAAGAACAAGGCGAGGGCCAAGGACTTCCTCAAATTCCTCATGGAGGAAGATAACCTGCGGCCCTACGTCGAAGGCGCGCTCGGCCGCTGGTTCCCGGTGACGACGGCCAGCCAGAAGAGTGCGTTCTGGCAGGCCGACAAACATCGCCGTGCCGTCTATAATCAATTTATGGACGGGACGCTGCCCTTCGAGTTCGTCAAGAACTACAAGTTTACGATCCTGAACAACGAGAACATCTGGGCCAAGGCCATGAACCGGGTCGTGAGCGAGAAGGTCCCGGTCGAGAAGGCGGTCGATGAAATGATCGCACGCATCAAGCAGGTCGCAGGCTGATCCGAAATCGAAGCCGGCCGTCGAGGACGGCCGGCTTCAGTCTTTTGGAGTTGCGATGGCGTCAGCGACAGCGTTTACAGACCAGGCGGGGATCGTCTCCGCGCAACGCGAGCGATGGCTGACGCCGTGGCAACTCTGGGGCATCATCCTGATTGTCCCCTATATGCTGGTGTTCCTGTTCTTCGTCGTCTACCCGATTGCCTACGGCTTCTGGACCGCGCGCAACCCGCACACCTACGTCGCCCTGGTCCACGACCCGATCTTCGTGCGGTCGGCGGTCAACACGTTCCTGTTCCTGGCGATCGGCATCAACTTCAAGATGTTCATCGCGCTGCTGCTGTCGGGCTTCTTCGTGCAGGCGCGCTGGTGGATCAAATGGCTCTCGGTGATCTTCATCCTGCCGTGGGCGGTGCCCTCGATCCCGACCATCCTGTCGCTTCGCTTCATGCTCAATCCCGAATGGGGCGTCATCAACACCTTGATCTTCCGTCTCACCGGCGACGACGGGCCGAACTGGCTCAACGACCCGACAATCGGCCTGACGATGGCGGTCGGGGTCCATATCTGGAAATCGTTGCCGTTCTGGATGCTGATCCTGATCGCCGGACGGCTGGCGATCCCGAACGACCTCTATGAGGCCGCGTCGGTTGACGGCGCCAGCAACGTGCAGAAGTTCAAATACGTGACGTGGCCGTCACTGCGCACCCTCTACCTGACGTGCACGATCCTTTCGATGATCTGGACGCTCGGCGATTTCAACAGCGTCTATCTGTTGACCGGCGGTGGCCCGGCCGAC
>CAZNTY010000479.1:0-12248 GCA_964576085.1 uncultured Undibacter sp.
CTACTTCGCGGAATTCCCCGGCTACTACAAGACCGCCGACGCCGGCTACATCGACGACGACGGCTATGTCTGGGTGATGGGCCGCACCGACGACATCATCAACGTTGCCGGCCACAGGCTCTCGACCGGCGGCATGGAGGAGGTGCTGGCCTCGCACAAGGACGTCGCCGAGTGCGCGGTGCTCGGCATCGCCGACGACTTGAAGGGCGAGGTGCCCTGCGGCTTCATCGTGCTCAAGGCCGGCGTCAACCGGCCGCACGAGGAGATCGAGAAGGAGATCGTCGCCCTGGTGCGCGAGAAGATCGGGCCGGTGGCGGCGTTCCGCCTGGTGTTCACGGTGCCGCGGCTGCCCAAGACCCGCTCCGGGAAAATCCTGCGCGGCACCATCAAGAAGATCGCCGACCGGCAGCCCTGGACCATGCCGGCCACCATCGAGGACCCCAAGGTGCTCGACGAGATCAAGGAGGCGATGAGCACAAAGGGGGTGGGGGCTTAGCCGGGCATGGCAGCCTTGCCTCATGCCGATCGCGCAATCCGGCGAGACGGTGCCGCGGTTTCTGACCTGCTGGATATTGTGAGGACAAACGGCAAACGGGTTTCGGTTCTCGACGTTGTGGCGCTGCTGGTAGATTTGCCCGCGCAAGGACTCGCGCGCGGCCAGGTCGGCACGGTGATCGAGTCGCTGGACGGGGAAAATGCACTCGTCGAGTTCAGCGGGGATGATGGCAAGGCGTATGCGGTTGTCCCGTGCCCACACCGCGATCTGCTCGTCCTGCACTACCTGCCCGAAGCAGCCGCCTAGCAAAATCCTGCGCGGCACCATCAAGAAGATCGCCGACAGGCAGCCCTGGACCATGCCGGCCACCATCGAGGACCCCAAGGTGTCTGCTTTGCGTGCCCATTGCCGCGGTCGCGAAAACCGCCTATATCAACCGAGCAACCTGGCTTTGCTGGTTCTGCCTTTCTAGCTCCCGCGTCTTGGGCGCTCACAAACGCAACACCCCAAAACTCGGATGTCATCGCCGCCGCTCATCCTGAGTGCGGTCACAAGAGCATATAAAGGAGGCCACCATGGCCACAGGTACCGTTAAGTTCTTCAATTCGCAAAAAGGTTTCGGCTTCATCACCCCGGCGGACGGATCGAAGGATGTGTTCGTTCACATTAGCGCCGTCGAGCGCGCCGGCATGTCGAGCCTCAACGAAGGTCAGCGTGTCAGCTTTGACGTCGTCACCGAGCGCGGCAAGCTTGCGGCCGGCAACCTCGCCAACGCCTGACGGCACGCGGCGCCGCGCCACGCGGCGTTCCTCCGCAGATCGGAAAGCCCGGCAGCGATGCCGGGCTTTTTCATTCTGCTGCCTGCGAAGATCCGGCCGATGACGCCGAAGGTCCAGCGCGGATCGAGCCCGCTACTTGAACTGGAACTGCAGGTCGCCCGGTTCCGGCGCCTGCATCGGGATCTCGATCTTCACCTTGTTGATGTCTTCGGCGCTGATCGGCTTGTCGAGCAGGAAGGTCACCGTGATCGGGAAGGCGATCACGAGGAACACCATCAGCATCTGCAGGCCGACCCAGGGCAACGCACCCCAATAGATGTCGGAGCTCTTGATCTCCCGCGGCGCCACGCCGCGCAGATAGAACAGGGCGAAGCCGAACGGCGGATGCATGAACGAGGTCTGCATGTTGACGCACAGCATCACCCCGAACCAGATCAGCGCGTTGTCCGCCCCGACCATCGGGGTGAGCACCTTCAGCGCCACCGGCCCGATCAGCGGCAGGATGATGAAGGCGATCTCGAAGAAGTCGAGGAAGAACGCCAGGAAGAAGATGAACAGGTTGATGAAGACCAGGAAGCCCCAGGCGCCGCCGGGCAGGGAGGTGAGCAGGTGCTCGAGCCACTGGCCGCCATAGTTCCCCATGAACACGACCGAGAAGCAGGTCGAGCCGATCAGGATGAACGTGACCATCGCGGTCAGGCGCATGGTCGACTCGTAGCCGAGCTTGATGAGCTGGCGCAGCTCGGGGATGAAGAACGCTTCGGCGCACAGCCACACCACCGCAATATAGGTGATGGCGAAGCAGATGCGGAACAGGATGCGGCTTGAACCCATGATGTCGAGCGTGATGCCGAGCAGGCAGGCGATGGACCCTACGATCAGCAGGATGAGACCGATCCGCGACAGGTCCTTGTGATGCACCACCGCCAGCACCAGCGCGCCGACCGCGCCCATCGCGCCGGCTTCGGTCGGCGTCGCCAGGCCGAGCATCATGGTGCCGAGCACCACGAAGATCAGCGCGGCGGACGGGATGATGCCGAGCAGGCATTTGCGCCACAGCGCCCAGCCGTTCAGGGTGCGTGCCTCCTTCGGCACGGCCGGAACGTCACTCGGCTTGAAGATGCCGAGCGCGAAGGTGTAGCCGGCGAACAGCACGATCTGGAACACCGAAGGGCCCCAGGCGCCGAGATACATGTCTCCGACTGACTTGCCGAGCTGGTCCGCCAGCACGATCAGGACGAGCGAGGGCGGCACAAGCTGGGTGATGGTGCCGGACGCCGCCAGCACGCCCATGATGTAACGCTTGTTGTAGCCGTAGCGCATCATCACCGGCATCGAGATCAGCGCCATCGCGATCACCTGGGCCGCCACCGTTCCGGTGATGGCGCCGAGGATGAAGCCGACAATGATGACCGAGTAGCCGAGGCCGCCGCGCACCGGACCGAACAACTGGCCCATCGAGTCGAGCATGTCCTCCGCGAGGCCGCATTTCTCCAGGATCGCGCCCATGAAGGTGAAGAACGGGATCGCCAGCAGCAGGTCGTTCGAGAGCACGCTGCCGAACACGCGGAACGGGATCGCCTGGAGGTAGGTCAGGTCGAAGTAGCCCATGTAGATCGACAGGAATCCGAACAGGAATCCGAGCGTCGCCAGCGTGAACGCGACCGGATAGCCGATCAGCATGAGGACGATGAGGCCGCCGAACATCATCGGCGGCATGTAGTCGAGGCTGATCATTGGACCGGCCTCTCGTAATGCGCGTCGATCTTCGCCAGGCCTTGCAGCGCGGCGGCGCGCTTGATGACTTCGGACACGCCCTGCAGCGCCAGCAGGAAGAAGCCGGCCGGCAGCACGACCTTGATCGGCCAGCGGATCAGGCCGCCGGCGTTGCTCGACAGTTCGTTGGTGAGATAGGACTGGTAGAACACCGGCCACGACAGATACGTGAGAAGCAGCGTCACCGGGATCAGGAAGACCAGCGTGCCGATCAGGTCGAGCCAGAGCTGTCCGCGTTCGGACAGCATCACGTAGAGAATCTCGACCCGGACATGCTCGTTGCGGCGGAACGTGTAGGACGCGCCGAACATCACCATCACGGCGAACAGGTACCACTGCAGCTCGAGCCAGCTGTTCGAGCTGGTGTCGAACGCGTAGCGGATCATGGCGTTGCCCGCGCTGACGAGCACCGCCAGCAGCACGAAAAGATTGCAGACGTAGCCGATCTTTTCATTGAGGCGGTCGATAGCCGCGCTCACTGACAGCAGAATTTTCACAGACTGAACTCCCCCCAGACGACCGCATATGCCCCAACCGAAAGCCCCCGCGCAAGCGGCCCGGAACGGTTTATGTGCTTTTTATGGGGGGCGGAGTTCCGCGGGCCCTGCCCACTTTCCTTGACAATATTCCTACCACTGATTATAGTCCTAGGGCCTGCTCATGAGGGGCGCTTCTAGAGGCGTTCTCGAAGTGGAGCAGCCGGCGAGGGTGGGGCGGAGATGCGCCTCAAACTGACCCTTGCCGGGCCGGACCGGGGCAACCCGGACGGTGCGCGGCGCCTGCGGCTTCGCCTCGCAAGCGGAGACTCGGGAGGCCACGGGACCCCGGCCGGCGGGCATTACGACCCGTCCGCAGGGAGCTTCTGCTGGACTGGGACTGGGCGAACCACAGCCGCGGGCGATACCCGCTAGCCCTCGTCCCAGGAAGCCCGGCCCGTGGACAGAAATCGCCGCAGCGGTGCGCCGGGAGGCGACGCGGTTTGCACAAAACCGCGGCCGCCGACAAGGCGGAGACCGCCCCGCCCGCCAGGCGGGGCACATAATGGCGCCTCTCGGCGCCCCGCTCCCCTCACGTCCCCAACGGGAAACGGGAGCGGTCCTCAACGCAAGCCCCGGACGCTCACGCGCCGCGGGAGGGAGAAGCCATGTCCGACACCATGTCTCAAATCAAACCTCTGCCCGGCGAAACGAAGGACGACGCCAGGCGACGTGCGCAGCGTGACGTAGGAGACTCGGCGGAGCTCGAAGCCCATCAGCGTGCCTACGACGCCCTCATGCGCACGAAATGCACTCACTGGCTGTTCTGGGAGTTGTGCGCGCTCAAGCGATGCCGGCGTCATCGCGCTTGTGGCGGCGACGTCGAGCGCTGCTTCGCCCGCTTCCGTGCGCTCGTGGCGTCGCCGTAGCCATGTCATCTCGCCGAGGCCGGGCTCCCCGCGTACGGATGGTGTGATAATCATGGGCTGTCACGGGAGCGACCAATGCCCGCCTTCATCTGCACCGCCTGCGGCACGCAATACCCGGCGAGCGATGTGCCGCCCGCGCAATGCCCGGTCTGCGAGGAGGAGCGGCAATACGTGCCGCCCGCCGGCCAGGGCTGGACCACGCTGGAACGGCTGCGCGCCGGCCACCGCAATTCGTTCCGGCAATACGAGCCGGACGTCATCGGCATCGGCACCGAACCGCATTTCGCCATCGGCCAGCGCGCCATCCTGCTGCAGACGCCGGCCGGCAACGTGCTGTGGGACTGCATCGCGCTCGTCGACGACGCGACGGTCGCGCTCATCAAGAGCCTCGGCGGGCTCAAGGCGATCGCGATCTCGCACCCGCATTTCTACACCACCAATGCCGAATGGAGCCGCGCCTTCAACGCGCCGGTCTGGCTGCACGCCGCCGACAGGGCGTGGGTGCTCAACCCGCATCCCGGCATCGCGTTCTGGGACGGCAACACCCACGCGCTGCTGCCCGGCCTCACGCTGGTGCGCTGCGGCGGGCATTTCCCCGGCGCCGCGGTGTTGCACTATGCGGGCGGCGCCGGCGGCAAAGGCATCGTCTGCGCGGGCGATACGCTCACCGTCACCACCGACCGCAAATGGCTCTCCTTCATGCGCAGCTATCCGAACCTCATCCCGCTGTCGCCGCGCGAGATCGAAGCCATCGGCCGCGCGATGGCGCCGTTCGCGTTTGAGGCGATCTACGGCCACTATTTCGATCGCGTCATTCCGGCGAACGCGAAAGCCGTGCTGGACAAATCGGTCGCGCGCTATCTTGCCAATCTCGCCGGCACCGCGCGCAAAGAGGGCGAGTAGTGACGACGCGCCCGACCCGGATCGAAGGCTTCGCCATCGTCTCGGAGGACGGGATGCTGGCGGACGCGCAGGGCGTGATGCCGGACAGCCTGAAGTTCTAGGCTGACCAGCAGTTCTTCCGCGACGGCCTCGACCGCTGCGTCGCCGTCGTGCACGGCCGCCATTCGCACGAGCAGCAGCCGCACTCGGACCGCCGTCACCGCATCTGGGTGACGGCCCGCGTCAAGGACATCGAAGTCGAGAACGCGACGCCGAAGGTCGTGCTGTGGAATCCGGCCGGCGCATCGTTCGAGGATGCGTGGCGCGCGCTCGGCATCGACGGCGCGCTCGGCGTGGTCGGCGGTACCGTCGTGTTCGGACTGTTCCTGCCGCGCTATGACGTGTTCCACTTGACGCGCGTGTCCGGCGTGAAATTGCCCGGCGGCCGTCCGGTGTTTCCCGGCGTGCCGGAGGAGACGCCGGAGCAGGTGATGACGAAAGCCGGCCTGCGCGAGGCCGGCACGCGGGTGCTCGACACCGCGCATGGCCTCACGGTGACGGAATGGCAAAGGCCCTGACGGCTCCCCGGCAACGATTGGCGTTCGCCCGGGAAATCCCTAACCTCGTATCCGCCAGACAGCACAATCGGAGAGGAAGCCAATGACCAAACGCGTCGCCGTCATCGGCGCCGGCACCATCGGCGCGAGCTGGGCCGCCATCTTTCTCGCGCGTGGCCTCGACGTCGCCGCGACCGATCCTTCGCCCAACGGCGAGACTTTTGCCCGCCGTTTCGTCGACAACGCGTGGCCGACCCTGGAGACGCTCGGCTGGGTGGCGCCGGGCGCCGACCGGGGCCGCCTGAGCTTCCACAAGACGCCGGGCGAGGCGCTCGAGGGCGCGGAGTTCGGGCAGGAAAGCGGGCCCGAGCGCGAAGACATCAAGATCGAGCTGTTCCGCGAGATGGACGCGGTCCTTCGCGCCGACGTGGTGATTGCGTCGAGCTCGTCCGGCCTGCTCATCAGCCGCGTGGTGGCGAAATGCAGGCATCCGGAACGCTGCGTGATCGGCCACCCGTTCAATCCTCCGCATCTCATTCCGCTGGTGGAGGTCGTTGCCGGCGAGAAGACGTCGCCGCGCGCGGTCGAGGCCGCGATGGCGTTCTATCGCGAGATCGGCAAGCACCCGATCCGCATCAACAAGGAGGTGCGCGGCCACGTCGCCAACCGGTTGCAGGCGGCGCTCTGGCGCGAGGCGATCCATCTCGTCGTCGCGGGCGTGGCGTCGGTGGCGGACGTCGACGCGGCGATCGCCTACGGCCCTGGCCTGCGTTGGGCGCTGATGGGACCGCATCTGACCTTTCATCTCGCCGGCGGGGAGGGCGGCATGACGAATTTCATGCACCATCTCGCCCCGGCGGTGCAGACCTGGATCGCCGATCTCGGCGATCCGAAATTCACGCCCGAGGTGCAGAAGACGATCATCGACGGCGTCGCGGCGGAAGCCGCCGGCCGCTCGATCGCCGACCTGCAGAAATGGCGCGACCGCAAGCTGATCGAGATCCTGAAGGTGAGCGGAGCGCCGTGACGTTACTTTCCGGCCGCCTTACGCAGCGCGGCGTTGATGCGGTCCTGCCAGCCTGGGCCGTCGGCCTGGAAGAAATCGAGGACGTCGCGGTCGATGCGCAGCGACACGGCCTCCTTGCCGCTAGGAATTGCCGGCTTCGACGCCGGCACCTCCGCGGGCTTGGTGGTCAGCGCCTTGAACGCCTTCTCGGCGATCGAGCGCGAGTCCGGCGGTGCGTTGCGGCGGTTCATGGGGTTTCTCCTGCCGATGTATGTAGCACGTACGTCCCGGTTGGAACCGCTGTTCCTCGACGATTGTGGGGAACGCCGCGCGGGCGCTTCCGTTGGTCCGTCGGGGGCGTCACGACGCAGAAGGGTTCAAACGATGCGGACACTTCGATATCTCACGATGCCGCTTGCGGCCGCGTTGCTCGCCGGCGGCATTGGCTTTGCGATGGCGCAGTCCACCGGCGGTTCCGCAGGCACGGCCGGGTCGAGCGTTGGGACCACGCCTTCGACGGCGACCGGCACGACGCCGACCAACCCGGCAGGGACTCCGCCCCTGAACGCGACCGGAACAACGCCGTCCAATCCGACGGGCACGACTCCCGGCACGACCGGAATGGGAACGACCGGCTGCGGATCGACCCTCGGCACGACCAGTCCGACAACGGGCACCAACCAGACGACGACCGGGCTGACCGGTCCAAGTCCGGTCCCGCAGACCAATCCGATACCCAATACCGGCGGTCTCGGAGGGACGACCGGCACCGGCTGCTGACACTCGGCAACGATGCCGACGGGACGTCTCAGCGATTACTGATTGCCGCCGTCGTTCTTGCTGCCGAGCTGCTTGAGCTTGGCGAAAACGGCGCTGACGTCCATCTCGCCGGCCGGCTTGGCATCCTCGGCCGCGGCGGCGACTTCCGCCTCTTTCTTTGCCGTGGTCTCGGCGGCCGGCAGGAGCGTCCCGCCGGTCGATGGCGCGGCCGCGGGCTTTTCCTTGTTGGCGCGATTGACCTCGAAGTCGAGCTCGAGCTGCGACGTCAGGCCGAGCGTGACCGGGTCCATCGGCGTGAGATTCGCCGAGTTCCAGTGCGTGCGGTCGCGGATCGACTGGATCGTCGACTTGGTGGTGCCGACGAGACGCATGATCGCCGCGTCCTTGAGTTCGGGATGGTTGCGCACCAGCCAGAGGATCGCGTTCGGGCGGTCCTGACGGCGCGACACCGGCGTGTAGCGCGGGCCTTTCTTGCCATGATCGGAGCCGGGCAGGTCGACCTTCGGCGGGGAAAGTTCGAGCTTCCTGTTCGGGTCGGCCTCGGCGGCCGCGATCTGCTCGCGGGTCAGCTGACCGGTCTGCACCGGGTCGAGGCCCTTGATGCCCTGCGCGGCGTCGCCGTCGGCGATCGCCTTCACCTCCAGCGGATGCAGCTTGCAGAATTCCGCGATCTGGTCGAAGGACAGCGCGGTGTTGTCCAGCAGCCAGACGGCGGTGGCTTTCGGCATCAGCGGGGTGGCGGTGGCCATGAGCGGACTCCTGGGCGAATTGGCAAACGTCTTTCGCGCTCCGCCCGCCCTTTTCGGGCGAAGCACCGGACCATCAGCGATGATCGGGAAAGTGGCCGGAATATAGGCACCGGGCGGCCCTTCCGCAACCGCCTTGCCTTGACAGGATGGAGGGCGCCGGCCCATGTCGGGCGCGATTGCGCGGGGATTCATGGCTGAAATGGCGCCAAAACCGAAGCTGCAGGTGCTGCTGTGCTCGCCGCGCGGGTTCTGCGCCGGGGTGGTGCGCGCCATCGATTCGGTCGAGCGTGCGCTCGAGGTCTATGGCCCGCCGGTCTATGTCCGCCACGAGATCGTGCACAACCGCTTCGTGGTCGAGAGCCTGCGCGCCAAGGGGGCGGTCTTCGTCGAGGACCTGTCCGAGATTCCCGATACCGGCGCACCGGTGATCTTCTCGGCGCACGGGGTGGCGCGCTCGGTTCCCGAGGAAGCAGCGCGCCGCAACCTGTTCGTGCTCGACGCCACCTGTCCGCTGGTGACGAAGGTGCACCGCGAGGCCGAGATTCATTTCCGCCGCGGCCGCGAGATCGTGCTGGTCGGCCACGCCGGCCACCCGGAAGTCGTCGGCACCATGGGCCAGCTGCCGCCGGGCGCCGTGACGCTGATCGAAACGCTCGACGAGGCCGCCCGCTTCACGCCGAAAGATCCGACGAGGCTCGCCTACGTGACGCAGACCACGCTGTCGGTCGACGACACGTCGCAGATCGTGGACATGCTCAAGCTGCGCTTCCCTGCGATCGTCGGTCCGCACAAGGAAGACATCTGCTACGCCACCACCAACCGGCAGGAGGCGGTCAAGCGCGTGGCGCCAGCGGTTGATGCGATGATCGTGGTCGGCGCGCCGAATTCGTCGAACTCGCAGCGGCTGAAGGAGGTCGCCGAGCGCGCCGGTTGCGCGCGCGCGGCGCTGATCCAGCGTGCCGGCGAGATCGACTGGGCCGTGTTCGGCGCGATCGGACGCCTCGGCATCACCGCCGGCGCATCGGCGCCGGAGGTGCTGGTCGAGGAGATCATCGCCGCCTTCGCCGAACGCTACGACGTGAGCGTCGAGACCATCTCGGCCGCCGAGGAGGCGGTATTCTTCCCGCTGCCGCGTGCGTTACGCGAGAACCAGGCCGCGGAGTAGCCGCCGATGGCCGTCTATACCGACGTCGGCGCCGACGATCTCACGCGCTTTCTCGCCGGTTATGATCTCGGCGAATTGCTGTCCTACAAGGGCATTGCCGAGGGCGTCGAGAATTCAAATTTCCTCGTGCACACCGCGCGCGGCAATTTCATCCTCACGCTTTACGAGAAGCGTGTCGCGGCGGCCGACCTGCCGTTCTTCCTGGCGCTGATGGAGCATCTTGCCAGGCGCGGCATCACCTGCCCCCAGCCGGTGCACAACAAGGCTGGCGCGGTGCTCGGCGAGCTCGCCGGGCGCCCGGCGGCGATGGTGACGTTCCTCGACGGGCTCTGGATCAGGCGCCCATCCACCAAACATTGTGCGGCGGTCGGTGCGGCGCTCGCCAGGCTGCATCTGGCCGGCGCCGACTTTCCAATGACGCGCGCCAACGCGCTGTCGGTCGAGGGCTGGCGCCGTCTGGCGGCGCAGGCTGATGGCCGCGCCGACAGCGTGCAGGCGGGGCTTGCCGGCACCATCCGCGGCGAGCTCGGCCATCTCGAGCAGGTCTGGCCGCGCGGCCTGCCGCACGGCGTCATCCATGCGGATCTGTTTCCCGACAATGTGTTCTTCCTCGGTGATCAACTGTCGGGGCTGATCGATTTCTATTTCGCCTGCACCGATACGCTCGCCTACGATCTCGCGATCTGCCTCAACGCCTGGTGCTTCGAGCCCGACCATTCCTACAATGTCACCAAGGGCCGCGCGATGCTGCAGGCCTATGCCCAGGTGCGCGCGCTGTCGGCGGACGAGCGCGAGGCGCTGCCGGTTCTGGCGCGCGGCGCCGCGCTGCGCTTCCTGCTGACGCGGCTGGTCGACTGGCTGGCGGTGCCGGACGGCGCGCTGGTGCGGCCGAAGGACCCGCTGGAATACGTCCGCAAGCTGCGCTTCCACCAGTCGCTCAAGGGCGTGCGAGATTATGGACTGGACTGACTTCTACTTTGTCTTTCCGGGACGCGCCGAAGGCGCGCACCTGGAATCTATAACCCCGGTTTCTGGAATATGGATTCCGGGTTCGCTCGCTATGCTCGCGCCCCGGGATGACGGTGAAAGCCCATGAGCGAGGAGCGCGTCACCATCTATACCGACGGCGCCTGCTCGGGGAATCCGGGGCCGGGCGGCTGGGGCGCCATCCTGTCGTTCAACGGCCACGAGAAGCAGCTGATGGGCGGCGAGCCGCACACCACCAACAACCGCATGGAGCTCCTGGCGGCGATCTCGGCGCTCGAGGCGCTCAAGCGGCCCTGCACCGTCGACCTCTACACCGACAGCGAATACCTGCGCGGCGGCATCACCAGTTGGATCAAGGGCTGGAAGAAAAACGGCTGGCGCACCGCCGACAGGAAGCCGGTCAAGAACGTCGATCTGTGGCAGCGGCTCGAAGCGGCGCTCGGCGAGCACCGCGTGAATTGGCATTGGGTGAAAGGCCATGCCGGTCACGCCATGAATGAGCGCGTCGACCAACTGGCGCGCGAGGGCATCGTCGCCGCGCGCGCCGGGGCGATCGGCGCGATGAAGGCGAAATGAGTAACCCGACGAAAGAGGAATCAGATCTGTCCGAGCAGCGCCTGGCCGCCCGACACCTCGCATTTGCCCGGCGCTTCCTCGATGTTGAGCTTCTTCACGACGCCGTCCTCGACCAGCATCGAGTAGCGTCGCGAGCGGGTGCCCAAGCCGTTGCCGGATCCGTCGAACGCCATGTCCACGCCTTTGGCGAACTCGGCGTTGCCGTCGGCCAGGAACTCGATCTTGCCGGCGGCATTATTGGCCTTCTTCCAGGCTTCCATCACGAACACGTCGTTGACGCCGGTGACGGCGACGGTGTCGATGCCCTTGCTCTTGAAGGCGTCGACGTTGTTGAGGAAGCTCGGCAAATGCAGGTTGTTGCAGGTCGGCGTGAACGCGCCCGGCACCGCGAACAGCACGACCTTCTTGCCCTTGAAAATGTCGTCAGTCGTTTTCGGCTTCGGGCCTTCGGCCGTCATGACGCGGAATGTCGCGTTGGGGAGCTTGTCGCCGACCTTGATGGGCATGGTGTTCCTCGCGTGATGAGTAATCGATGGCGGGACGTTAGCGCGTGGCCGGCGTCCTAGTCGAGATGGGTCGTGGTCTCGACCGCGCGGTCGCGGCCGACGATTGTAAAGGTCAATTGCAGCGGGCCCTTCGGGTCGGTGCCGGGCGGCAGGCCGTCGAGCGCGAAGCTGAACTGGCGATGGCCGGCCGGTGCGCCTTGCGCGGGCTTCGGAATCGGCAGCGCCCATTCCGCAGTCGGCCCCTCGGCAAAAATCTCGATGTCATCGCTCGTGGCGACGTCGATCGCAACGAGCGGCTTTGGTCCGCCGGATACGCGCTTGACGGTCACGCCGGCGGCTTGCGCGGTCACCTGGCGCGGCACGTTTTTTTCCGCGGCGGCGATGGCGTCATCAAAGCCGCTCGTCTGGCCGGGCGCGAGCACGAGGTCGGCATGGCCAGACGCCGGCACGCACAGTTTCTCGCAGACCGCGTAAAAGAGATCGAGCTTGAGCTTCACCGGCTTCGCAGGATCGCGCGGCGTGACCAGCACGGGGAAGATCACGTGGTCCTGATAGCCGATGAAGGTGCCGGTCTCGTCGGTGAA
>CAZNTY010000480.1:0-3799 GCA_964576085.1 uncultured Undibacter sp.
TGGTGCGGTCAAGAGGACTCGAACCTCCACGGGTTGCCCCGCTAGCACCTCAAGCTAGTGCGTCTACCAATTCCGCCATGACCGCATGAGAACAGCGCCGCCCGTCAAGCCGACGCTCGAAAGCGAGGCGGATTTAACAAATAGGTTTCCGCGCCACAAGGGCCGGATTCGACCTTATTCAGCGCATATCCGGCGAGCGCGGCAGCAGCTTGCCGACCTCGACCGCGATCCGGTTGCCATTGACCACTACGGTGCCCTGGGCGACCGGCAGGTTGTTGGCAAGGATCGAGACCGGATCCTCCTCGCGGGAATCGAGCTCGATGATGGCGCCGCGACCAAGCCGCAGGACCTGATGGACCGGCATTGACGTCGTGCCGAGCACGACCGTGATGTCGACGCTGACTTTGTCGAGCGTGGCCATATATCCTCCCTGCCCGACTCCGCGGGCCGTGGAGGCAAGGTCAACATGGTATGGTTACCGCGTGGTTAACGCGCGCAACGAACTGACAGTCGGACTTCTGCCGCCGGCCGGATCGGCACCCGTGGAGTGGCGGGTCGATGACGCGCCAGTGCCCTACGAATCCGCGGTGTCGGCAATGGAAGCCCGCGCTGCGGCGATTGCCGATGGTCGCGCCAGCGAACTTGTTTGGCTGCTCGAGCACCCGCCGCTTTACACCGCCGGCACCAGCGCCGGGCCGGACGGACTGGTCGAGCCGCGCTTCCCGGTCTTCAGAACCGGCCGCGGCGGCCAGATGACCTATCACGGACCGGGCCAGCGCGTTGCCTATGTGATGCTCAACCTGAAGCGACGTGGACCCGACCTGCGCCGCTTCGTCGCCAGCCTCGAGGACTGGATCATCCGTTCCCTCGCCGCCTTCAACGTGCGGGGCGAGCGGCGCGAGGACCGCATCGGCGTCTGGGTGCGCCGCCCCGATAAGGGTGACGGCCACGAAGACAAGATCGCCGCGCTTGGTATCCGGGTGCAACGCTGGGTGACGCTGCACGGCATAGCGATTAATGTCGATCCCGAGCTCGCACACTTTTCCGGAATTGTACCTTGCGGCGTGTCGGACCAGCGCTTCGGCGTCACCAGTCTGGCCGACCTTGGGCTGACGGCGACAATGGCGGACCTCGACATGGTGCTGCGACGCGAATTCGAAGTGTTGTTTGGTGCGAGCGCCGATCACACCGTCGGCAGGCAGGAAAACAGCTCGCCGGCACGTCGCTCCGAAAGCTCGGCCTCGGTGCCGTCGCGCTGATCGAGCGCGTCGACGCGCGCGCTGAGCGGACCGACCTTGCAGGCACGAATCATGCCCTCGACCGACGCCGCCGGACCGGCGAACACTGCCTCGACCGAGCCGTCGCGGCGGTTGCGCGTCCAGCCTTCCAGCCCGCGCTGCAACGCCTGGTGCTCGACGAAGGCGCGAAAGCCGACGCCTTGCACGCGCCCGCGCACGACAACACGCCGGATGATCTTCGCGTCATCGCTCATCGTTTATGATCCGATTTACGGTCCGGTTATGCCGGCCCAGAGACTGAACCAAAGCGCAAGTGTCGGCACCATAACGCAGGTGTGAGTTGGCGCGTTTCATTTCCGGTGCGATCCTTCACCGTCAATGTGGAAAACATCCATGTCCGAACATGACCGCCGCACAATTTTGCAACTGTCTGCCGCCCTCGCGCTGATGCCGTTCGCCGCCCTGGCGCAGACCATGCCGCTGAAGGTCGGCGTGGTCGGCTCCGGCCGTCTCGGCGGCACGATCGGCAGCCTGCTGGCACAGGCCGGGCACAAGGTTTTCTTCTCCTCGCGCCATCCCGACGAGCTCAAGCTGCTGGTCGAGAAAGCCGGGTCGAATGCACAGGCCGGCACCGTCGCACAGGCCATCGCCTTTGGCGACGTGATCCTGATTGCGGTGCCTTATTCAGCGCTGCCGGCGCTCGGACGCGACAACGCCGCCGCGCTAAAGGGCAAGATCGTGCTCAATGCCTCGAACCCCGTCGTACCGCGCGACGGTGAAGTAGCCAAGACCGCACAGGAGAAAGGTGTCGGCGAGGCCGACAAGGAGCATCTGCCAGGCGTGCGGCTGGTGCGCGCATTCAACTCGACCGGCTCCGGCAAATTCGCGGCCGATGCGCACAAGCAGGGCGAGAAGCTCGGCGTCGCCGTCGCGAGCGATGACGCCGGCGCCATGAAGGTCGCGGCACAGCTCGTGCGCGACGCGGGATTCGAGCCCGTCGAGGTACCGCTTGCGCGGGCTAAGGATTTTGCACCGCCCGCGCCGCTGTTCGGCAAGGGCTTGCCGGTATCGGAACTGCGCAAGGCGCTCGGCGTGCAATGACGCAACACGCGCGCGGCGCTCCCAGCGGCGCCGGTTTTCTGTACGCGCTGGCGCGCCGCATCATCGCGGTCGAGCCTGAGGAAGCGCCGGCGCTGGCGTGGGCCTGGCTCTACATCTTCGCAGTGCTGTCGTCCTATTACATCATGCGGCCGATCCGCGAGCAGATGGCGGTCGCCGGCGGCGTCAACAATATCCAATGGCTGTTCACCGCAACGCTCGCTGGCCTGCTGCTGCTCAACGTGCCATTCGCCTATCTGGTCAAGACGCTGCCCCGCGCCCGCTTCATTCCGATCACCTATCGGTTCTTCGCTGCCAACATCCTGCTTTTCGCACTGGTCTTGCATTTTTCCGACCCTGCGCATCGCATCTGGATCGGCCGGGCATTCTTCGTCTGGATCTCGATCTTCAATCTGTTCGTCGTGTCGGTATTCTGGTCGGTCATCGTCGACGTCTTCAATTCCGCGCAGGGCAAGCGGCTGTTCGGTTTCATCGCCGCGGCGGCAACCATCGGCGCGATCTGTGGCTCCAGCCTCACCGCCGTGCTGGCGCGCCACTTGCCCACCGAAGTGCTGTTGGTCGGCGCCGCCCTGCTGCTCGAAGTCGCGGTGCTGGCCGTGCGCGGCCTGTCGCGTCTGTCATCGGCTTTGCATGCGCGACCAGGCGAAAGCGGCGAGAAACCGATCGGCGGCAATCTGTTCGCCGGCATCGTTCATCCGTTCAAGTCGGCTTACCTTCTCAACATCAGCCTGTTCATGCTGCTGTTCACGATCACATCGACCTTCCTCTATTTTCAGCAGGCCGCGCTGGTGCGCGACAATTTCCACGATCGCGCCTCGCAGACCGCATTTTTCGCGCAGATCGACCTGTCCGTGAACGTCATCACTCTCGTCGTGCAGTTATTCTTCACCGGGCGGATCGTCGGATTTCTCGGCGTCGGCCTCACGCTCGCGATCCTGCCACTCCTGACGCTGCTCGGTTTCGGCACGCTGGCGCTGATGCCGGCGATCTCGACGCTGGTGGTGTTCCAGGTCCTGCGGCGCTCCTGCGACTACGCGATCGCGCGCCCGACCCGTGAGGTGCTCTATACCGTGGTCCCGCGGGAAGACCGCTACAAGGCCAAAAACTTCATCGATACGGTCGTTTATCGTGCCGGCGACCAGGTCGGCGCCTGGTCCTACGCCTTGGTCGCGATGCTTGGCTTCGGCCCGCCGGCGCTGGCCACGATTGCGATCGGCATCGCCTTCGTATGGCTGATCAACAGCCGGTGGCTCGGGCGGCGCCAGGAAAGCATGGCGCGCGAGACGGCCCACTAGGATTCGTCGGCCGTGGCGCGCTTGGCCTGATCGCGCCGCCCCTCCGCAACCTCTTCGATCTGCTCCTCGTAGTCGCGCGGCGTGAAATCCTCCGACGGATCATCGTCGTGGATCGGATGGTCCGGGTCGCCGCCGTCCTCCGCGACT
>CAZNTY010000481.1:0-12050 GCA_964576085.1 uncultured Undibacter sp.
AATGACCTCACCCATACGGTCAAGACCTCGGCGTTGCAGCCGGATTTCAGCATCGACCAGACCGGCCAGACCAGCCAGCAGAAGGCCGCTTACAATGCGCTCGATCAACTGTTATCGCTGCTCAACAGCCGCGCCGGCGACCGCTATGTCTTCTCCGGCATGGCGACCGACCAGCCGGCGGTCGCCTCCACCGATCTCATCATCAATGGTGATGCGACCCACGCCGGCCTGAAGCAGGTCATGGCCGAACGCCTGCAAGCTGATCTTGGGGCCAACGGTTTGGGACGGCTCGACATCACCAATCCCGCGCTGACGCCGACGTCGGTCTCGGTCGCAGAAGACGCGGTTTCTCCGTTTGGACTCAAGCTCGCCTCCGTCACATCGACCCTGTCGAACGCCACGGTGACTGGTCCGGGCGGCGGCCCGCCGCCCTCCCTGAGCGTCGATTTTGCCGCCAATCCGAACGCGGGCGAAAAAATCACGATCGGCTTCACGCTACCCGACGGCACGACGCAGAGCCTGACCATGACCGCAACGACCGCCTCGCCGCCGGGAGCCGATCAATTCACGATCGGGGCAAGCCCGACCGATACCGCGGCCAACCTGATGAATGCGCTGACGGCGTCGGTCGGCAAGATCGCCGATACGTCGCTGACCACCGCCTCGGCGATGGCGGCGGCCGACAACTTCTTCAATACCGACAGCACGCATCCGCCGCAGCGCGTCGACGGTCCGCCATTCGACACCGCGACCGCCCTGATCGACGGAACCGATGCCAATACGGTGAAGTGGTACACCGGAGAAGACGGCGCGACACCTGCCCGCTCGACCGCCAGCGCTCAGGTCGATCCTTCGATGACCGTCAGTTACGGGATGCGCGCCAACGAACAGGCGCTGCGTCTCGCCGTGCAGAATGTTGCGGTCTTTGCGACCGCCACGTTTTCGGCAAGTGATCCCAACGCCGCGGGCAATTATCAGGCTTTGACCACTCGCGTGGTCTCGGCGCTCGATGGTACCCAGGGCCAGCAGAAGATTTCCGATATCAGTGCGGAGATCGCCGGCGCGCAGACATCCTTTCAGGCCGCACAGACGCGCCATCAGCAGACCTCGAACGTGCTGACGGATCTCCTGCAAAATATCGAGGGTGTGTCGCCCGAAGAAGTCGGGGCGCAGTTGCTCTCGCTGCAGACCAGCCTGCAGGCTTCGTTGCAGACCACCGCGATGCTCTCGCAGCTCAGTCTGGTGAATTTCCTGCCGACAAGCTGATCGCAGAAACGAAAAACCCCGGGCAAGCCCCGGGGTTTTCCAGTAGCGACAGGCCGATCTCAGCCGCGCGCCCGCAGGCCGCCGGCGAGCTCCCGGTTGATGTTGATAAGCGAGCCGAGCTGCTCGGGCTTGGGATCACCGATCATCGCAATGGTCTGCTTGAGCACGAACATGCCGAGATTGGCAACATTCTGCCGGACCTCGGTGGGCAGCGGGTTGTCCTTGCTGGTCACCGAGGTCATGAAGATGGTCCAGAGCCGCCGGTTGTAGCGCAAAGCATTATCGAGATGGCTGCGTTTGCCGCT
This sequence comes from uncultured Undibacter sp., assembly GCA_964576085.1. Classification (GTDB taxonomy): domain Bacteria; phylum Pseudomonadota; class Alphaproteobacteria; order Rhizobiales; family Xanthobacteraceae; genus Pseudolabrys. Next base: position 1,572 of record CAZNTY010000481.1, read on the forward strand.
CCAGTCGTCACGCACGGCCTGAAGGCGCGAGGCGGCTTCAAGCAGCAGATTGGCTTCCAGATCACGCGGATTGGCGATCTGCTTTGCCACGTTTCCGTAGAGGCGTGCGGCGTCCTTCATTATTCAACAGCTCCTGCTCGAATTTGATCAGTTTTCGTGTGCTCTTGAGAGCGTTGTACAGGTCGCCGCTTAAGATTTGATTATTGATGTTTTCAATTAGTGGCCGCGCGCTGGGCGCCGCCTGGATGAAATCGCGCAGCAGCGTAAAATAAGTCTCATGGTGCTGGCGCGGGTCGCGGCTCAGATACATCAGCTGGACCGCCAGGTAGATGCGCTTTGCCGGCGTATTGGCCAGCCGGGCCGTCATGATGTCTTTCTCACGCAGGATCGGCGTTTGGCCGTCGATTACGAATCGGGTTCGTTGGTCCGAATTGGTGAGCACGCATTCCCCGATCAGGATGCGTTCGCCCGGCCTGAGTTCGATGCGTAACGACATGGACGTTCCTCGGGCTATATCGGAGCCGGCTGGTTAACCGGACGTAAAAAAAACGGCGGGGCTTGTGGCCCCGCCGCCGGATTTGAACCTGCGCTTCGGATCAGCCGAAGAGGCGCAGCACGTTCTGGTCGGCCTGCGAGGCGAGCGACAGGGCCGTGGTCGACAGGCTCTGGCGGGTCTGCAGGGCCAGCATGTTGGCGCCTTCTTCGTTGGTGTCGGCGAGCACCAGATTGTCGGAACCGACCTGGAGCGTGTTGACCATCGCCTTGGTGAAGTCCTGGCGGGTCTGCACGATCGAGAGCTGCGAACCGAGCGAGGACGCCTGGGTGCGCAGGGTGGTGAGCGCGGTGCTCAGCTTCGCGCTCAGGGCATCGAGCGAGGTGTTGCTCGCGAAGTCGCTCGTGGTCTGGACGTTGATGCCGAGGTTGGCGCTGTTGATCGCGAAGGCAACGCCGTTGCTGTCGGTCGCCTGCACGTCGATCTTGCTCGTGCCGTTCTCGTTGAACTGCACGGTGAGCTTGTCGCCGTTGAGCAGGTTGATGCCGTTGTAGCCGGCGTCGGTCGCGACCTTGTCGATCTGCGAGAGCAGGTTGTTGAACTGGTTCAACAGGCTCTGACGCACGCTGCTCAACGCGGCGCCCGTGCCGCCCGCGAGGGTCGTGCTGTCTGCGGCGGCGCCGGTGATGTTGGTGCCGTCGAAGCCCTTCACCGTGAAGTCGTTGTTCGTCAGGTTTGACAACACCAGCTTGCCGGAGCCGTTCTTGGAGGCCGAGACCTTGCCCGAAAGGATGGCATTGCTGTTGATCGACGCGACGAGCTGGTCAACCGTCAGCGCGGTGTTGACTTCCACCGAGCCGTCGGTCGAGGTCGTGTTGCCGGTATCGAAGCCGAGGCCCGCGGCGCCCGTGCCGCCGACCGTAATGGTGTCGCCGGTATTGTTGACCAGGTGGATCTTGTTGTTCGCATCCAGCGTGGCCTGAACGGTCGAGCCCGACGCCGCCAGACCGGCATTGATCGTATCGACAACGTCCTGCTTGGTGCCGCTGCCGTCGAGGCCCGTCATGTCAATGTCGGCCGTAGTGGTGCCGTCATTGATCGTGAGCTGGCCGGTGGCGGCGCCGCCGGAGTAGTCGATCGTCTCGTCGACCGCGGTGCTGCCGCCCAGGGTGCTGACAGTGGCGTTGACGTGCTTGAACGCGCTCACCGCGACGGTGACGCCGCCGCCCAGGTCGAACGTCAGGTTGCTGTCGGCTTGCGTGGCGTTGTTGGCGCCGGAGACGGTAACGGTGCCGGGCGCGATCGCGGCCGCGGTGGAATCGCCGCGTGCCTGGCTGACGCTGGCCTGAAGCTGCTGGACCAGCGAGGTCATCGCGGTCAGGCCGTTGTTGGCTGCCTGGATCGTCTGAATGCCGTTCGACATCGCGTCGAGCAGGCCATTGAGGTCGCCGGCGCGAGCGCTCAGCGATTGAGAGGTGAAGAAGTTCAGCGGATTGTCGAGCGCCGAGTTGACCTTCTTGCCCGTCGCGAGACGATTCTGCGTCTGGGCCATCAAGTTGGCGGTGCTCTGCAGAGAAAGCAGGTTCTGCCGAACGCCTGCACTGAGGGTGATATCGGACATTGCGAAAACCTTTCTGGTGAAGTTACGACTCGTTGGCCCCGTGCGGATCTTTCGGACCCAGGGTCATCGGAACCATGCATGAAGGACACAAAGGATACGTAAAAGCGTATGGTTAACGGGCTAATAACCGGCGAATCGTTCCGTTAAGATTTGAAAATTTCTGGCGACGCCGCAGTCAGCCAAAACTTTAACCGCGCGGTAACAAATAAGGCGGCGGCTGCGCCGCTACAGTGTCCGGCTGACCGCCATCGGCTGGCGGTTTTTCGGCTTCGCTATCGTGGTGCGACCGGTCGCGCCATAAGTTTGCGGCACCTGCGTGCGGTTGATTTCATTCGATACGCCGCGCACGATTCCTTCGGAAACAGCGTGTGCGGTCGCCAGCACGGTCAGATTGATCTGCAGGAGCGCATGGAAGGAATCATGTCGCCGGCGCAGCGCCGCCAGAGCGTCGGGCAGGCTGCGCCTGACAAAATCCCTGCTGGCCTTGAGCCGTTGCGTCTCCGCCAAGTAGCGGCCGGCAAGCTCCGATTTGGCAGCTTCGAGCTTTGACGCCTCGCCGATCCTGCCGCCGCGAACCAGTGCGGTTTCCTCTTCCACGGTCGCCAGCAGGCCGTCCATGACCCGCTCGAGATTGGCGATCACCTGTTGTGCCTCGCCGACGCTGGCGATGGGGACGGTGAGGCCGGACGGCGCTTGCGTCGTCATGACTGGCTGCCTTGCCGCGCGATCAGGGTGCGATAGACCTCGTCGGCGATGCCGATGCCGCCGGCCCTGGCGAAGGTCTTGGCATATTCATCGGTCAGGAACGACCGCCACACGCCTGTCGCGCCGCTGCCGCCGAACGGTCCGTCGCCGTCCACGCCAGTGAACATTTGCTGGAACATATTGTTGAGGAATACTGCCTCGAAGTCCTGTGCGGCCGCCTTGGCCTTGTCGAGACTTTGCGTGGCGAGCTTCGGACGGCCGCCGCCGGCCGCGGATAGGGCATCGAGCGCGCTCAGCCCGGGAGGCGGGAGGTTCAGAGCCGGCGTCATCACATCACCTCGATGTCCGCCTGGATCGCGCCGGCCGCTTTGATCGCCTGCAAGATCGAGATCATGTCGCGCGGGCCGATTCCGAGCGCGTTCAGCCCATCGACGACCTGCTGGAGCGATACGCCGTCCTTGATCATCGCGAGCTTCTTGCCGTCCTCGGTGACGCCGACGCGGGTGCGCGGCACGACCGTGGTCTGACCGCCGCGGCTGAACGGCAGAGGCTGGCTCACCTGCGGCGTTTCGGTGATGGCGACGGTAAGATTGCCCTGTGCGACGGCGACCATCGACACCCGCACGTCGCGGCCCATCACGATGACGCCGGACCGCTCGTCGATCACGATTTTCGCCGGCATGTCCGGCTCGACCTGCAGCTGCTCGACTTCGGTGAGCAGCGCGACCACGTTGCCGCGGAACTGCTGCGGCACGGTGAGCTCGATGGTGGCCGGGTCGAGTGGTTCGGCGGTCGGTGCGCCGATGAAATCGTTGATCGCCATCGCGATGCGCTTGGCGGTGGTGAAATCCGGGTTGCGCAGCGCCAGCCGCACCTGGCTGAGACGATTGAGCGCGAAGTCGATCTCGCGTTCGATCAACGCGCCGTTGGAAATGCGACCGACCGTCGGCACGCCGCGCACGACCTTGGCGGCTTCGCCCTCGGCGGAGAATCCGCCGACCGCGACCGAGCCTTGGCCGACTGCATAGACATTGCCGTCGGCGCCGAGCAGGGGGGTGACGAGCAGGGTGCCGCCTTGCAGGCTCTTGGCATCGCCGAGCGCGGATACCGTAACGTCGACGCGCGTCCCTTGGGTGCCGAAGGGCGGCAGGTTCGCGGTTACCATCACCGCTGCGACGTTGCCGGTGCGCAGGGTCTGCTGCTGCGCCGTGCCGCGGACGTTGACACCGAGCCGTTCCAGCATCGCGGTGAGCGACTGCTTGGTGAACGGAATGTTGGTGAGGGTGTCGCCCGTGCCGTTGAGGCCGACCACCAGGCCGTAGCCGACCAGCTGGTTCTGCCGCACGCCCTCGACATTGGCGAGATCCTTGATGCGCGACGTCGCCCCGGCTCCCACCGGACCGCACGCGATCAAGATCGCCGTCAGGACCGCCATGCCGGCGGTCCGCAATGTCCTCGTCATCATTGCTCCCCAATGAGCTGGACCGCTCAAGCCGTTGCGAAACTCGTGCCAAAGACGGGCCTCCGGCGCCTGTCTGTAACCTATTGTAATTATGACGAAATCCGGCCTTGCCGCCGGTACCCCGGCGGCGCGGCGCCGGCAGGATTGGTCAGAGGCGGCAAATTTTGCCGCGTCTTTACCGGCCGTTAACCACAACGGCGCAGGGTCGGGTTCCAGGGCTTGCTGGGGAACTACGCACGATGCGCATCACAGGATTGGCCGGAGCTGCAGTGGCGCGGCCGTCGTCGGCGTCCCGCCGGGCGGGGTCCGGCACATTTTCGGTCGGGGAGGACATTGCCTCGGGCAATGCCGCGCCTGCGACAGGCCTGCGGACCATATCGTCGGTCGACGCCCTGATCGCGCTTCAAGGGGTCGAGACTCCGACCGAGAGGCGCAAGAAAGCGGTCCGGCAAGGCCGTAACGCCCTCGATGTACTCGATGACGTGAAGCTCGCGTTGCTGGATGGCAGCCTCGACCCGTCGACTTTGGGCCGGCTCAAGTCTGCCGCCGAAGGCCTCAAGCAAAGCTCCGGCGACGAGGGGCTCGACGCCGTGCTCGCCGAAATCGAGCTTCGAGTCGAAGTGGAACTCGCCAAGGCCGCTATCGGCTGACCCGGGTTTTCGTTCAAACCGTTATAAACGCTCAATAATTGGCCGTTTCCACAGCCGCGGCCGGATATTGTCGACAGCGTGGCCTGCGTATATAAGCCAGCCCGCGCGAGGGAGGCTCGCCGAAAAAAACAAAACTTTGGTGGGAGTGGTGGGATGCTTGCCAAGACCAAAAACTATCGGCCATCCGAAAAAGAGCCGTTCATGAACGAGCGCCAGCGCGAGTATTTCCGCGCCCGCCTGCTGACCTGGAAAGAGGAAATCCTCAAGGAGGCCAAGGAAACCCTCCAGCATTTACAGGAAGAAAATCAGAATCACCCCGATCTCGCCGACCGAGCCTCCTCCGAAACCGACCGCGCCATCGAGCTTCGCGCGCGGGACCGTCAGCGCAAGCTGATCGCCAAAATCGACGAAGCCCTGGGCCGCATCGACGACGGCAGCTACGGCTATTGCGAGGAAACCGGCGAGCCGATTGCGCTGCGCCGCCTCGAGGCCCGCCCGATCGCCACTCTTTCGGTTGAAGCGCAGGAACGCCACGAGCGGCGCGAACGCGTTTATCGCGACGACTGACCCGCCCTTTTTATCGTCTGAAAAGCTGCGCGGCCTCCGGCGGGGGAGCCGACCGGAGGCCGCGTCTTTACGCCGTTCCGTTTCGCGCGCAGACGGAAACGGCGTGGGAGCCCGGAATCAGGAGTCAGTGGTCAGTAATCAAAGGGGCTCTTCGCTGATGACTGACGACCGATCACTGACACTTGTCAGAACGGCAACAACACGTCGAACACCTGCTGGCCGTAACGTGGCTGCTGCACATCGGTGATCTGTCCACGTCCGCCGTAAGCGATGCGGGCTTGCGCGATCTTGCTGGAATCGATCGTGTTGTCGCTCTCGATGTCCTCCGGACGCACGATGCCGGCGACGACCAGCTCGCGCACCTCGAAGTTGACACGGATTTCCTGTTTGCCCTCGATCACCAGGTTGCCGTTCGGCAGCACCTGCGTGACGACGCCGGCGACGTTGGTGCTCAGCGCCTCCTGGCGCTGAACCGAACCTTTGCCGTCGCTGGAAGCGGTCGAATCTGCCGTTAAAAGGCGACCGGGCAGCGGCACGCCGAGCACTTTCTTCACGCCGAAGAAATTCGTGATGCCGGAATCTTCAGTATTGGCGCGGCTGCGCGTCGTCTCATTGGCGATATTGGCCTTGTCGGCGAAGTTGACCTTCACCGTGAGAATATCTCCGATCTGATGAGCGCGCTGATCCTTGAAGAACGCCCGCGAGCCGTTACGCCAAAGCGAATTTGGATTGTAGGCGGCAGGTTGCAGGGCCGGCATTGGCATCTGCACCGGCTTGTAGCCCGCGCGCGCCGTTGGATTGTCGACCTCCGACAGCGCCGGAGCCTCCCCGACGTTCTTCAGGCGATCAATCGCCGAGCAGTTCGTAAGGAGCAGGGCAACGATTGCCAGCGCGAAGGTGTTGCGCATCAATCTATCTACGACCATGGACGTCACTTTCATTTTGCGCTGGTGCGAATCTGGCTTTGATCGAAGGTTGCTTGAGCCGTGGTGATCACACGCGCGGCCATCGACACCACAGCCACCTGGCCTGGTCCGACGATCGTGCCGCGGACGGTGCGGTTCGATTGCACATTGACGACGTCGATCATGTCGCCTGCGGTGCCGCCATCGAGCGCCGTGCCTCGCACGGCGAGCATGATGCCGGGCGCCTGATAAACGATCGTCACGCTTTCGTTGCGCTGGACGAGCTCCGGCTTGGTCAGGTCGCTGCGTCGCACCGGCCGGTCGGCGTCGATCGCGCCGCGCGCCGCAAGTCCGATCGCCTGATCCGGGTCGGTGAGGGTGTCCGACGTGATCTGGAGGCGCGGCACGCGCTTGAGCGCGAGGTCGGCGATCTTGATGACTTCGCCGCGCGCGAGCGGACGCAGCAGCTCGACCACTTCAGCAGTTGCGACCGCCGTCCCGACCAGCCGTATCCGTGCATATGGCGCGTCCGGCACCTCGAGGGTCGCTTCGAAACGTCCGCCGCGAGGATCGTAGCGCAGTTGCTCGATGCGCGGCGCCGCCGTGACCGACGGCTCGACCTGCACGGCGCGAAGCGTGCGGTCGAAGGTGATTGAAATGTCGGCCGCATCGCCGAGCGAATAGTTCTTGGCAAGCGTGCTGGCGAGCAGCATCTCGATGTCGTGCGCCGCGATGACGCGGCTGGCCCGCGTCACGGTGATCTCCGACACCGGTCCCGGATCGATGCCGACCAGGGCATGGGCGCGGACCGCCTCGAGCACTTGCGCGGCTGACACCGTGCCGGTCTGACCGAGCGCGGGGGCGCGGAATATCGGCACGTTGGCGACGATGCCGGCGTTGTCGATCAGGTCGCCGATGCGCACCAGGCTGCCGGTGACGAGGGCCTCCGCCCGCAGCGTCGGTCGCTCCGGCTCGGCCCAGGCTGTCCCGGCGAGCAACGTCAGCCCTGCGATTGCGAGCGCGGCGGTGCGGGTCGTGATCCGGATCATGGCGGTCACCTCAGCGCATCATGTTGGACGTCGTTTGCAGCATCTGGTCGGCGGCCGTGATGACCTTGCCGTTCATCTCGTAGGCGCGTTGCGCCGCGATCAGGTCGGAAATCTCGCTGACCGCCTCGACGTTCGCGGCCTCGAGGTTGCCTTGCTGCAAGTCGCCGGCGCCGTCTGTGTTCGGCAGGCCGTCCTGCGGCGTGCCGGATGCCGGCGTTTCCGTGAACATATTGTCGCCGATCGAAAGCAGGCCGGCATTGTTGATGAAGCGCGTCAGGGTGAGCTGGCCGAGCACGGTTGGTGTGGTCTGGCCTTGCGGGGTGACCAAAACCTGCCCCTGGGAGTTGATCGTCAGGCCGGTCGAATTTTGCGGGATGGTGATGCCCGGCATCACCACATTACCCTGCGCGGTGACAATGCGGCCCTGCGCGTCCATCTGGAACGAACCGTCGCGGGTATAGGCGTAGGTGCTGTCGGGCAACTGGATCTTGAAGAAGCCGTCGCCGCGGATCGCCAGGTCGAGCGGCGAGCCGGTCGGCGTGAGCGTGCCTTGCGACATCAGGCGCGGCGTGCCGACGCTCTTGACGCCCGAGCCGAGATCGACACCGACTGGCAGGATATTGCCCTGATCGGACGTCTGCGTGCCGATGCGCCGCACATGTTCGTAGAGCAGGTCCTGGAACTCGGCGCGCTGGCGCTTGTAGCCGGTCGTGCGCATGTTCGCGATGTTGTTGGAGATGACCTGGACGTTGAGTTCCTGGGCCATCATTCCGGTCGCTGCGGTGTAAAGCGCGCGCATAACCTAGGTTCTCCTCGTTCAGGCCGGCACGTCAGCGAGCTTGTCGATCGAGCTCGTGCGCATGTCGCTCTGCTGCTGGAGCATCGCAGCGACCTGGGCATAGCTCCTGGTGATCTCGATCATCCGCGTGATCTCGACCACGCCACGCACATTTGATTTTTCAACCGCGCCCTGCACGAGGCGTGATGACGTGTCGGCATTCGGCGTCACGCCGTTCGGCACGGCGAAGGTGCTCGAGCCGTCTTTGGTGAGCTGCATGGTCTGTGCGTCGTCGAACGAGACGATCTTGAGCTTGCCGCGCACCGAGTCGATATTCGATGTGCCGGCGCGCACGCTGATCGTGCCGGCGGCGTTGATCGAGATCTCCCGATCGTTGTTCTGCAAGGTGATCGGCCCGGATTCCCCGACCACGGGAAAGCCTTCGGCGGTCATCAGCGTGCCGGTGGGGCCGATCTGGAACGAGCCGTTGCGCGTGTAGCGCTCGCCGTTCGGCGTTTGCACCACCAGGAAGCCTTTGCCGTCGATCGCGACATCGAGCGGGTTGCCGGTGTGCTGTGTGGCGCCTTGGCTCATGTCGTGCCAGGTGCCGCGGTCGCGCACGAAGCTGACCTTGTTGTTGAAGGTCGCCGCGGTCCGGGCGGTCGGCGACAGATATTCTTCGAAAATCGAACCGTCGGCCTTGAAGCCGGTGGTGTTGATGTTGGCGATGTTGTTGGCGACGACGTCGAGCTCGCGGCCGAGCGCAACCTGACGCGACAGCGCGATCAGCAGTGAATTGTCCATCGTGCTCCCCTTTTCGGTCGATGCGGGCCGTGCCCTCCCAGGCCAGGGCCGCATCGGTTTGCCGTCGGCTCTCCCAAGCCGGTGGCAGCGGTCACTCTGCAGAGGCCGTGCCAAGCAAAACGCAAATATTATCAAATGCTTGAATGAGAGCAGGCTTGCGTCGGCCCGGCAAAAACCGCCGTCCGTCACGCCCACCCGGCAAAACTTTCCGCTCGGAAGGGCCCGGGCAACATTCTGTTAACCATACCGACCTACCTTCATTTGCGAGGGACGCCGGGGTCGCGTCCGCGGCTTTCGTCTGTAGTTTGCCGTTTGCCGGCTCCGTTACGCGAGGCGATTGGAGCAGAGCTCATGGCAGCGAAGACCAAAGAGGCGAAGGCCAGCGACAAGGATGCTGAAGCCGGCGCGGACGGCGAGGCGGCTCCGAAGTCCAAAGGAAAATTCGCCTTCAAGCTCTCGCGCAAGATGATGATCATCGTCGGCGCTGCCGTTCTGGCGATCGTTGGCGGCGGCGCCGGGGCCTACATGATCCTGGGCGGTCACGGCGAGAAGCAGGAAAAGGTCGAGGCCAAGCCGGCGACCTTCGTTGACCTGCCCGAGGTGCTGGTCAACCTCTCGAATGCCGGCAGCGACCGCACGCAATATCTCAAGGTCAAGGTCACGCTCGAGCTGCAGGACAAGGACATCGTCCCGCAGATCCAGCCGCTGATGCCGCGCGTCATGGATGCGTTCCAGACTTATCTGCGCGAGCTGCGGCCGACCGACCTCGACGGCTCTGCCGGTCTTTACCGGCTGAAGGAAGAGCTCACCCGCCGGGTCAACGTCGCGGTCGCGCCCAACAAGATCACTGCGGTCCTGTTCAAGGAAATCGTCGTACAATAATCATGGCGAACAAGGATCAGATAGACCAGGACGCGCTTGCCGCCGAATGGGGCCTCGCGCTCGAAGCGGAGCAGGATGGCGCCGCGTCGGCCGCCGGCGAGGCGCCCAGCCAGGATGCCGCCGCCGCGCAATGGGCGGCGATGGTCGATGAGGACACGCAGTTCCGGCCGAACGCCAAAGGCGGCACCGAGCGCATCCTCAATCAGGACGAAATCGACAGCCTGCTTGGGTTCAGCCTCGCGGACGTGACGCTCAACGACCGGTCCGGCATCCGCGCGATCATCGACTCGGCGATGGTCTCCTACGAGCGCCTGCCGATGCTGGAAATCGTCTTCGATCGGCTGGTCCGGTTGATGACGACGAGCCTGCGTAATTTCACCTCCGACAACGTCGAAGTCTCGCTCGACCGCATCACATCGGTCCGCTTCGGCGACTATCTCAACTCGATCCCGCTGCCGGCGATCCTCGCGGTGTTCAAGGCCGAGGAGTGGGACAATTTCGGCCTCTGCACCGTCAATTCGAGCCTGATCTATTCGATCATCGACGTGCTGCTCGGCGGCCGC
>CAZNTY010000482.1:0-6831 GCA_964576085.1 uncultured Undibacter sp.
CATTCCTCCCTCCAACGCATCGCTCGACTCGTGCGTCATCGCCCGTATTCTTTGCGGCCCCGGGTAGGCCGGTGTCCCTTTTTCCGTTTCCCCAAATGGGGAATGGAGCGCCGGGGAGGCACCAGGGCGCTGGCGAAGCGCCCTTGGGCGGGATTGACGGACCCGCCCGCGCGCCCGGCGAGGCGCGCGCACCCTTTGGCGAAAGGGTGCAGCGCCTCCCCGGCGCTCCTTCCGATGACCCTCCCCGCCTGACGTCAGGACGGAGACGGCCGCCGAACTCCCGCGTTGTCGGCGGGAGCGGTCTGCATATATTCCTATCGATGGCGGATGTCAAATGGCGTCTCCCCGAAGACCTGTCCGCATCTTATCGCGCGCGGATGGGCCATCCTTGGTGCAAGGCCCGTAACATGTTACGTTGACCGGCATTAACAAGCCGCGCCGCAAGACGAAGCAAAAGGCCAAGACCGCGCAGCAGCGCATGGCCGCGCGCCGCCGCCGCTTGCGCGCGCAGGGCCTGCGTCCGGTCCAGCATTGGGTGCCGGACCTGCGCGACCCGAAGGTCCGAGCCGACTTGCGCCGCCAAGGAAAGCTGCTTGGCCAACATCCGGAGAATACAAAAATCGATGCCTGGATTGAGGCAGTGTACGACTGGAGCGAATGGCGCTGAAGCGAGGCGATATTGTTATCGTTGCAGGGCGAACTCGGTCGACCCAGGCCCGTGGTCATCGTTCAAGCAGACGAACTGGGCGAAACGACAACAACTGTCTTAGCTTGTCCGATCACCTCGACTTTGACCGAACACTTGTCCGTCAGACCGACGATGCAACCGGAGGCGCAGAGCGGGCGCCAGTTGATTTCGCAGGTGATGATCGACAAGCTGCTGCCAATTCGGCGTGATCGAGTTCGCCGTCTCATAGGCACACTGGATTCGAGGTCGCTTGAGCAAATCGACCGCGCGCTGCTTGTCGTCCTTGGTCTTTCACGATAGGCGCGTGCACCTTGCATTCAATTGAATGTGTTTTTGTAAGATAAGATAACCGTATAGCTTCCGATTGTTCCTTGAAAATGAACCCGATTGCTCCTTGGAAACGAAGATGACATTGCGCCTGACACTTGCCGCCGCATTGCTGATCGCGCTCGGTGCCCTCACCCTGCCCGCACGCGCCGACGAAACCGTGACCGTTGGCGGCGCGCAGGCCGTCCTCATCAAACCGGGCAGCGCGGCGAAAGGCAGCCTCATCCTGATGGCGGGCAGCGATGGCCGCCTCGACATCGGCTCGAACGGCCACATCGGCCACCTCAAGGACAATCAGCTCGTGCGCACCCGGCGCGCTTATGCCGCGCGCGGCTTCGCGGTCCTGGTGCCGGACGCCACGATCGATGTCGCCGCGGCGGTGAAATACATGGCGGCGATCGCGAGGCCGGTGACGCTGGTCGGCACCAGCCGCGGCACGCAACGCGCCGCCGAAGGCATCGCCGCCGGCGCGCGGCCGGACGCCCTGGTGCTCACATCCGGCTTCCTGTCGCCGCAATCGGGCGAAGACGTGAACCGCCACGTCATCCGTCTGCTCGGCGGCTCTCCCGGCGTGCTGCCGCGCACCCTGGTGGTCCATCACCGCCACGACGAATGCCGCTTCACGTCGCCGGCCGGCGTGCAGCCGTTCCTCGACTGGAGCAAAGGCAAGGCCACCGTGGTGTGGCTCGACGGCGGAACAGCGCAGGGCAACCCATGCCGGGCGCGCGGCCACCACGGCTTCAACGGCCTCGACAGCCAGGTGGTGAATGCGGTGGCGACCTTCGCCGCGCGCTAGCGCAGTTTCGTTCTTGATTGAATCAGGGCTGCGGCGAACTCTCTTCACCTCTCCCATCGGGAGAGGCCGGATCGCGGAACGCGATCCGGGCGAGGGATTATACCCCAACCCTCTCCCCGATCAGGGCGTTCACGCCTGTCTTCAACGGGCTATGGGAGAGGGGCGCGCTGAGATTCGTCGCCGCGCTTCTCCTTAAATCGAAAACGCTCTGGGTTCGCGCTTGCGCGGGAACGACAGGTGAGGACGTTGCGCCCGCCGACGGCGACGGATAAGCGCAAACGCGAGCCCCTCGCCTCGCTCGCATGTCGCCGACGCGTCTCCCCTCTCCCGTAAACCGAAGAGGGAAGAAAAGATTCCTTCGCGTGACGCGGCTTCAACCTTTCGGCAGGACGTCACTGCCCGGCGGCGCGTCATGGATGCTCGGGTCAGGCCCGCGCATGACGATGCCGAGTGAACACGAGCCGCTCTAATAAAGATGGTCGACCGGGATCGGCTTCGCCACCAGCTTCTGCTGCACGGCATAGAACATCAGCAAGTCGAGGCCGGCGCGGTTCTTGTCCTTGCCGAACGGCGCGGTGTCGACGTCGCCTCTCGGCGGCGCGGCCTGGCGGCTCGCCTCCAGCAGGCGGTAGAGCTCGGCGACCGCCTGCGGATGGTCGCGCTTGAGCTCATCGGTGACGACCACCATGTGGTTGACCGGCACCAGCCGGTGCTTGGCGTACCATTGCTTCGCCTCGCCGTCCGGATCGGCGACGATCGAGCGGAGGCGCCTGTCGGCCGGCATCGCGGCGCCGTAGACCGCGGCGTCGAGCTCGCCGTCGAGCAGCATCCGCGTCATGTCCTTGCCGCTGCGCTCGACGCCGGGCGGGTCCTTCGCTTCGGCGACATGGCCGTCCTCGAAGGTGACCCATTGCACGGCGCTGAAATCGACGCCGTAGTCGTTCTCCAGGATGCCGCGCAGCCAGGTGCCGGTGGTCTGCGCGTAGGAGCGCACGCCGATCCGTTTGCCGGCGAGATCGCGCGGCGTCATCGCGCCCTTTTCGGAATTGTAGAGCATGGCGCCGTGCTGGAACCGCGCCAGCATCGCGGCCGGCAGCAGCGTCAGGCCCTTGTTGTGCTCCCTGGCCTGGAAAAAAGTGGTGAGCGCCATCTCGCTGGCGTCATAGGCGTGCTCGCGCACCATCGGCTTGAAGGCATGATGCATCGGCTTGACCTCGACGAAATCGAGGGTGAGCCAGTCGGACTTGATCGCGCCGCGCTTGAGCGGCAGCGTGTGCGGATAATCGCCGATGGCGATGCGAAGGATGTTGTCTTTCATGGCACGGGACTTACCCAAAGGACCTGCTCATCCCCAAAGGACCTGCTAATCGCGTGCTCGCGCTGGTGTCGGACGCCACCGCCGGCGAATGGATATCGCTGACGTTTTTCCACAACAACAACCTGTCGGGTAACGTGCGCACCGATCTGAATATATTCCGGCGATGAAGGCGCGGGACCGCCGCTCGATCCTGGCCCCACAACGCCGGCCATCGGGGAGCGGCCCCGGCCAGCGCAGGCATCCCATATATAAGGGATGGTGCGGGCCACCGGCAACGGCCGGATAGGTCCGTTTTGGACCTATCCGGCCAGAGCCACAGAAATGGCTTTTCACGGGCCATCCCGGCCGATCGCAGACCCCGCTCGCCTTGTGCCGGACACCGCGATTGGGCAAGACTTTGGCTCTCGCCGCCGGAACCGATCCCATGCCGCAACTGCCTCCCGAACCCAACCTCGACCTCGCCCATCTCGGCCACATCGAGCTGCTGACGCCGAAGTTCGAGGAGAGCCGGCGCTTCTTCATCGACATCATGGGCATGACGCAAAGCGGCGAGAAGGGCGACAGCGTCTATCTGCGCGCCTATGACGACTACGAGCGCTACACCCTCAAGCTGACGGCATCGAAGTCGAACGGCATGGGCCACGTCGCCTACCGTTGCCGCACGCCGCAGGCGCTGGAACGCCGCGCTGCCGCGCTGAAGGGCTCGGGATTCGACGTCGGCTGGTCGGACGGCGACCTCGGCCAGGGCAAGACCTTCGTCTGCAAGGACCCCGACGGCCACGTCATCGAGCTTTATTACGAGACGGAGTGGTACGAGGCGCCGCCGGACCAGAAGCCGGCGTTGAAGAACCAGGCGCAGAAATTCCCGGCGCGCGGCTGCAACGTGCGGCGCATCGACCACTGGAACGGGCTCGCGGTGAATATCTCGGAGTGCCGCAAGTTCTTCGAGGACTATCTCGGCTTCCGGCTGACCGAGCGCATCGTGATGAACGACGGCAGCGAGGCCGGCATCTGGATGACGGTCACCAACAAGTCGTACGACTTCGCCTATACCCGCGACCACACCGGCACGCCGGGGCGCTTCCACCACGTCACCTATGCCTGCAACTCGCGCGAGGAAATTTTGCTCGCCGCCGACGTCTTCCTCGAGAATGGCGTGTTCATCGAGACCGGGCCGCACAAGCACGCGATCCAGCAGACCTTCTTCCTCTACGTCTATGAGCCGGGCGGCAACCGCGTCGAGGTGGCGAACGCCGGCGCCAAGCTGATCCTCGCCCCGGACTGGAAGCCGATCACCTGGACCGAGGAGGAGCGCAAGAAGGGCCAGGCCTGGGGCCTCAAGACCATCGAGTCGTTCCACACCCACGGCACGCCGGTGGTGGCAAAAGCGAGATAGGCCGGTCCGGCTGGTTATACGCATCTTGCATTTTGCGTATAACCGAGTTGCACCGAGCAGAATTGTTCGACTGGCAGGACACCCATGACCCGCCCCAACGCTCCGCGCATCGCGTTCATCGGCTTCGGCGAGGCCGGGCAGGCGATCGCCGCGGGCTTGCGCGCCGACGGCGTCGAGCGCCTCGCGGCCTGGGACATCCTGTTTCCGCAAACCGCGGGCGAGAAGCTCAAGACGGCCGGCGACACGATCGGCGTGCGGCTCGCGTCGTCCGCGGCGGACGCGGTGCGCGAGGCCGACATCGTGATCGCGGCGGTGACCGCGGCCTCGAGCGTCGAGGCGGCGCGCTCGGTCGCCCCTCACCTCGCCGGCGCGCCCTATTACCTCGACATCAACTCGGTCTCGCCCGGCCGCAAGCAGGAGACCGCGGCGCTGCTCGGCGACAAGGCGCGCTACGTCGACGTCGCGGTGATCGCGGCGATCCTCGCCAAGCGCCACAAGACGCCGATGCTGCTCGCCGGGCCGCATGCGAAGGCCGTCGCGCCGCTCCTCACCGAGCTCGGCATGGACGTCAAGGTGGCGGGGGACAAGCTCGGCACCGCGGCCGCGATCAAGATGATCCGCTCGGTGATGATCAAGGGCATCGAGGCGCTGACGATGGAATGCTTCGTCGCCGCCGAGCGCGCCGGCCTTGTCGACGAGGTCACGGCCTCGCTCAGGAACAACTATCCCGGCATCGATTTCGTCAAGATCGCCGAATACAACGTCGAGCGCATGGCGAGCCACGGCGAACGTCGCGCCGCGGAGATGGAGGAAAGCGCGCGCACGCTGCGCGAGCTCGGCCTCGACCCGCTGATGACCGACGCGATGGTGCTGCGCCACCGCGAGATGGGCGCGATCGGCAAGACGGACGCGGTGCGTGCCGCGCTCGACCAGGGCCGCGACGCGCTGCTCAAGGCGGTGAGCGAAGCGAAGGGGACGACATAATTATTGCCGGCAGTCCGGGACGGCCCGGCAGCGCGGAGCCGGAATCCAGAGACCGCAGCGCCAAGATTATGGATTCCGGGTGCGCGCGCGGAGCACGCGCCCCGGACTGACGAGAAGCCCTACTTCTTCCGCGGCGGGATCTGGATGAACTCCGCGATCTGTTCCTTGGTCAGCGGCTTGTCGAGGAACTTGAGCTTGATGGCGTCGCGGATGATGCCGTCCATGTCGGCCATCTGGTCGGTCTGCATCGTCGACTTGGGCTGGAAGTCATCCGCCGACTGCTTCACGATCTCGACCGGAATTTTCATCTTCGCCGCGTACATCTCCATCGCCTTGGGGTCGGAATACATCCAGTCCACCGCCTCGCGATAGGCATCGACGAATTTCATGATCGCGTCGTGTTTGGTCTTGAGCGAGTTGGCGTTGACGATGATGCTGCGCACGGTCTGGCCCTTGAGCGAGGGCACGTCGCTGCCGCGCGCGAGGATGCGGATCTTGCCCTCCTTGATCTCCTTGAGGCCGAACGGCGGCGCCGCCCAGCCGATGTCGACCTGGCCGGACATCACAGCGGTCATCGTGCCCGGCGGGCCGCCGGTCGGAGTCGGCTTCGCCTTGGCGCCGAGCTCCTCCACGAAGGCGAGCACGATGTTGTTCGAGCTCGAGCCGTTGGTCGAATAGGCGATGGTGTTGCTCTCCGTGGTGTCCTTGAGCGACTTGAGCGGCGAATCCGCCTTCACGTACCAATAGAGGTCACTGGTGCCGGTGAAGGCCGGCAGCAGGATGCGGATCGGCGCGCCCTTCGCCATCGCCCGCAGCGCGCCGGCAACGCCGACGCCGCCGCCGAGGTCGGCCGAGCCGGAGATCACGGCCTGGATCGTTTCCCCGGCGCCCTGCGAGCCGGTCATCTCGACCACCAGGCCGTGCTTCTTGTAGATGCCGACCTCCTGGCCGAGCGACGGCGACTGGTTCTCCCAGTTATTGATCTGGCCCATCACCATCTTGAGCGTGTCGTCGGCGCGCGCGGCGCCGGCGGCCAGCGTCAGCGGCGCGATGAGGCCGACGGCGCACAGCAGTTGCTTGACCTTCGTCATGGCTTCCTCCCCGGACTCATTGTTCATTGGCGTGCGAATAGCGACGCGCATTGAACACCGGGAAAAGCCTGGTGGGAAGGCTCAGCGCTTCGCTACGGGCCGGGGGCTGCGCGGGGCGGCGCGCGGCTTCGGCGGCAGAGTGCCGGCATTCTCGAGATGCCGGATCCACAGCTCCCAGGAGCGCGCCTGGCCGGTCGTGCCGGTGCCGAGATCGAAGGCGTGCTTCGCCTC
>CAZNTY010000483.1:0-7617 GCA_964576085.1 uncultured Undibacter sp.
TGGCCGACCTCTCGAAAGGCCTTGACCAGGTAGTCTGCGGCGTCGCGGTCGTCCTCGATCACGAGAAGGCGCATGGCAATCCGGTCCGGCTGCGCCTCGGCGACCCAGCCATTGGCGCGTTGCCCATGAATATTCGCAAAATTGGGCATCAATCACACCAAGTCTAGTCCAGAGTTTGAGTTCACGGTCCCGGATATACGCGAGGGGGTGGCGGATTTTGGCCCGCCACCCCCTCAACGACCCCATCCCGGCGGGGGCGACGGATGCCGGGCTGGAGCTCGGTCCGAGGCGATCTGAAATCGCCCGGAAATTGGTCGGGACGGGTAAGGAAGGCTGGCTCCCTGAACCCGCCCCGTTGGTTCGCATTGCCGGCGGGGGCGACGATTGCCGACAACACGCCCCATCTCGTCAGCCGCGCCCGATCGGGAGGGCGACGAACTTGGTGTTGTCGCCGGACTTCACCCGCATCAGGACTGCGCGCTTTTTCCCGTTGCGCGCGCTTGCGATCTCCTTGCGCACGTCGGCCGGGGTCGAAACCTGCTTGCCGGCCACTTCGAGAATGATGTCGCCGGTCGAGAAGCCGTGATCTGCGGCGACTCCCGAAGGATCAACAGCCGTGACCACGACACCGGTGTTGCCGCTGCCGTCGACGCGGCTCGCCGGCGCCAGGGTCAGGCCAAGCCTGCCGATCTCGGCAGAGCCGCCGTTATCGGCGCCGCCATTGTCGTCATTGCTCGCTTGCTGCTGGAGCGCGGGCATCTCGCCAAGCGTCACCGTGATCGACTTTTGCGACCCGTTGCGCAGCACGGAGAGCTTTATCGAGGTGTGCGGCGACAACGCGCCGATCTTCTTTGCAAGATCACGGGCATCCTTGACCGGAGCGTCATTGACGGCGGTGATCACGTCACCGGCCTGGATACCAGCCTTGGCGGCCGGACTGTCGTCCTGCGGCTGAGCCACGAGGGCGCCTTCCGCCGACTTGAGGCCGAGGCTGTCGGCGATCTCCGGAGTCACCGGCTGAATCTGCACGCCGATCCAGCCACGCGTGACCGAGCCATGGTCGCGCAACTGGCCAACCACAGACTTCACGGTATCGGCTGGGATTGCAAAGGCGATGCCGACCGAACCGCCGGACGGCGAGAAGATCGCCGTGTTGACGCCGATTACATTGCCCTCGGTATCAAAGGTTGGGCCGCCGGAATTCCCCTTGTTGACCGGCGCGTCGATCTGGATGAAGTCGTCATAGGCGCTGGCGCCGATATCCCGACCGCGTGCCGAGACAATCCCGGCCGTCACTGTACCGCCGAGGCCGAACGGATTACCGACCGCGAGCACCCAGTCGCCGATACGCGGCGTCTTCTCGCCGAGCTTGACGTAAGGGAAATTATCGCCGTCGACCTTGATGAGTGCGAGGTCGGTGCGTGGATCGGTACCGATCACCTTGGCCTTGTGGATTTTGCCGTCATCGGTGGTGACCTGGACGCTTTCAGCCTTCTCGACCACGTGATTGTTGGTCACCGCGTAACCGTCGGACGAGATGAAGAAACCGGACCCCTGCCCGGTAATGCGCCCATGCCGGCGCATATTGGGAAGGTCGGGCGCGCCGAAACGCTTGAAGAACTCGCGCAGACCCGGCGGCAGGCTGTCGTTATCGATGCCTCCCATGCCGGAGGTCTGCGCGCCGTCAACCTCGACGCGCACCGAGATCACGGCAGGCTTAACTTTCTCGACGATGTCGGCAAAGCCGACTGGAGCCTGCAGCTTGTGGGCTTGCTCGGTGAGGTTTTGCGCCAGTGCGGCTGCGTAGCCGCCGGAGGGCGTATTTGGCGCCAGCACGAGAGCGGCGGCGCCGATTCCGACCAGGGCGGTGCTCAGCAACGCGACGCGTCTGATTGTAAATTGGCGCGGTTTTGGCGCAGACGATGCGCTCGGAAGCATTGGAAATATCTCCGTATCTCGAATGGTGTTGATGCCGTTGGCATCGTTTCAACGCCGAACATAGGAATGCGCGCCTTACCGCGCGCTGGCCGCCAAATTAATTATCGGTAAGGTACGGGGAATTTATAGATAATGATTTCAATAGCTTAGCGCCATTTCACTCGTCGGCAGCGCTGAGCAGCCTGGTCAGCTTGTCCCGTTCGGCCCCTGTCAGATCAGGGGTCGCCTGCGGCTGCATCCGCCGCCGCGCCTGAACGAACACCACAATCCCGCCGATCAGCAAAATCCCCGGCGGAACCGCCCACAGCAGGACCGTGCGCCACTCGAAACGCGGCTTGAGCAGCACGAACTCGCCATACCGCGCCACCAGGAAATCGATCACCTGCGCGTCACTGTCGCCGGCGCTCAGCCGTTCCCGCACCAGCATGCGCAGGTCGTGCGCAAGTGGTGCGTCGGACTCGTCGATCGACTGGTTCTGGCACACCATGCAGCGCAATTGCTGCGATAGCGCGCGGGCTCGCGCCTCCAGCGCCGGATTTTTCAGCATCTCGTCAGGCTGAACGGCGAAAGCCGGGGCAACCTGAAGCAAAAGGAACGCGGCGAAGAAAAGCGCGCGCATTCCGTTACTCCGCGGGCTGCAGCGCCGGCTTGGCGGGCCTGGGCGCTCCAATGCGCAGGCGGCGGTCGGACAGAGACAGCGCTCCCCCGAGCATCATCACCACCGCGCCGAGCCAGATCAGCAACACCAGCGGCTTATGATAAATCCGCACGGCGACCGAACCGTCGGCACCGGTCTCGCCGAGCGAGACGTAAAGCTGGCTGATGCCTCTGGTCATCAAAGCCGCTTCGGTCGTCGTCGTGCCGCGTGCGTCGAATGCGCGCTTCGACGGCATCATCACGCCGATGAGGGCGCCGCCGCTGCGCACGGAAAATTTCGCCGCCTGCTCGCGATAGTTTGGACCTTCACGCGGCACCACGCCGTCGAAGGTGAGCTGATAACCATCGATCTCGACCATTTGCCCGGGCTTGAGCGCGACGATGCGTTCGGAGGCCCAGTGGATTCCGCATATGATGCCGAGCAAGGTAATGCCGATGCCGGCATGCGCCACCGCCGTGCCCCAGGCCGACCGCGGCAAGCCGCGCGCACGGGCATAAGCCGTCGCGGACGGCACGCGAAACAGGCCGGTGCGCTCGACGAGATCGCTTACAGCACCGCCGATGACAAAAACGGCCAGCCCGATGCCGAACGGCGCCAGCGTCACCTCGCCGCTTTCCAGCATGGACGCAACCGCAACCACGACGATCGCGATCCCGGCCGCCGCCATCAGCCGCTGAGCCACGCCGTAAAGATCGCCGCGCTTCCAGGCAAGCAACGGACCGAATGGCATCGCCATCAACAATGGCACGAACAGCGGCACGAAGGTCAGATTAAAGAACGGCGCTCCGACCGAGATCTTGTCGCCGGTCAATGCTTCGAGCGCCAGCGGGTAAAGTGTTCCAATAAAGACCGTCGCGCAGGCCGTGGTGAGAAAAAGATTGTTGAGCACCAACGCGCCCTCGCGCGACACCGGCGCAAATAGGCCGCCTTGCTTGAGCAGCGGCGCGCGTACCGCGAACAGCGCCAGCGCGCCGCCGATGAACAGCACCAGGATGGCGAGGATGAAGATGCCGCGCGCCGGGTCGTTGGCGAAAGCATGCACCGAAGTGAGCACGCCCGAACGCACCAGGAAGG
Organism: uncultured Undibacter sp.; assembly: GCA_964576085.1. Taxonomy (GTDB): domain Bacteria; phylum Pseudomonadota; class Alphaproteobacteria; order Rhizobiales; family Xanthobacteraceae; genus Pseudolabrys. The sequence goes on from CAZNTY010000483.1 coordinate 3,671, forward strand.
TGCCGATCAGCGACAGCGAGAAGGTCAGAATCGCAAGCAGGATCGTCCACACCTTCAACGCGTTGCGCTTCTCCATGACCACCGCGGAATGCAGGAGGGCCGTGCCGGCAAGCCACGGCATCAGCGAGGCGTTCTCGACCGGATCCCAGAACCAGAACCCGCCCCAGCCGAGCTCGTAGTAGGCCCAGTACGACCCCATCGCGATGCCGACCGTCAGCGCCATCCAGGCGGCAAGCGTCCACGGCCGCACGAACCGCGCCCAGGCCGCGTCGATGCGACCTTCGATCAAAGCAGCGACAGCGAACGAGAATGCGATCGAGAAGCCGACATAGCCGAGATAAAGCAGCGGCGGATGGATCGCGAGGCCGATGTCCTGCAGCACGGGATTGAGGTCGCGCCCCTCGAACGGCGCGTTGGGCAGGCGCAGGAACGGATTCGAGGTGAACAGGATGAAGAGATAGAAGGCAGTCGCGATCCACGATTGCACCGCCAGCACGTTTGCTTTCAGCGTCGCCGGCAGATTGTTGCCGAAGCCGGCGACCAGCGCACCGAATAGCGACAGGATCAGCACCCACAGCAGCATCGAGCCTTCGTGATTGCCCCAGGTGCTGGTGAACTTGTAGAGGGTCGGCATCAGCGAATGGGAGTTCTCGTAGACATTCGCGACCGAGAAATCCGACGTCAGATAACACAGCACGAGCGCTCCGAACGCAAAGGCGACGAAAACGAACTGCATCAGCGCGGTCGAATTGGCGAGCCGCATCAGCACGCCGTCCTGCGCCCGCGCGCCGATCACCGGCGCGACCGACTGGATCAGCGCCAAAGCCAGCGCCAGTACCAGCGCATAGTGCCCAAGCTCGGGAATCATTTGCTTGCGCCCTGTTCGCCTTCCTGCCAGCGACCGGACTTCTTTAACGCATCGACGACCTCGCGCGGCATGTAACGCTCGTCATGCTTGGCCAGCACCGTGTCGGCCGCGAATACGCCGCCCGGTGTCATTTTTCCTTCCACCACGACACCCTGCCCCTCGCGGAACAGGTCCGGCACGATGCCTTGATAAGCAACGGGAATATCTGATTTTCCGTCAGTCACGTCGAACGTGATGTGCAAATCGTCGCCGCGCTTGATGCTGCCGCTTTTGACCAGGCCGCCCACGCGGATCCGCGCGTCCGGAGAGAGGTGCTGCTCGACGATATCAGTCGGCGAGTTGAAGAATACGATCGACTGCCGCATCGCGGTTAGAACGAGTGCGACCGCAACCGCCAGCACCCCGAGGCTCGAACCGATCAAAATCAAGCGGCGTTGCTTGCGTGTCATCCGTTCAGACCAAGGCCTTTGGCAAGCTCATCGATACGCCGCACTTTGCTCGGATCGCCGGCAAGCGCACGCCGCGCGTCGGCGGCAGCCGCGTTCGCCTTATCGCGTTCGCCGAGCACCATATAGGCACGGACCAGCCGCAACCAACCCTCGACATCGGAGCCGTCTTGCTTGAGCCGGTCGGCCAGCCGCGCCACCATACCGCGGATCATCTCGCCCCGCTGCGCCTCTGTCATGGTGTTGGCGGCGGCCATCTCGTCCGCGCTCGGCCCGGCATTGCCGGAAATCGGCGGCATGTCCGACGTCTTGCCGATGCTTGCCAGCGCCTCGCGCACCGGCGCAATCCAGGGCGCATCGGGAGGCGCATCCTTGAGCAGCGCCTGCCAGGTCTCGGCCGCTTTTTTCGTATCACCGTCCTGCTGGGCCGCAAGGCCGATGTAAAATCGCGACTTGGGATCAGCCGGCGCGAGGGCAGCCGCCCGCTCGAAAGCCTGCCTGGCTTCAGCCGTGACGATGCCGTTCGCGGCGGCAACCAGAGCCTCGCCAAGGTCGGCGTCGCGTTGTGCCGTTTCGCCGCCGAAGTTGAGCGCGTTGCGGCGTGCCCTCACCGCATCATCAAGGCGTCCGAGCCGGAGATAGACAGGCGCCAGCACTTCCCAGCCGCGCGCGTCGTTCGGATTGCGCTCGAGATGCCGTTCGACCGTCGCAACGAGCCCTGCGATCGAACTATCGTGCCCGGTGCGCAGCCGCGCCATGAGCGGTTCGCCCGGCAGCTGCGGTGAACCATGGAGCAGATAGATGGTCCCGGCGACGAAGGGAACGAACAGGAGGGCGGCGATTGCTGCGATTCGCCGGCGCGAAAGCGCGCCCCGGGGATCGGCGGGCGCGGCGGCAGCCTGGGCGTCGCCGGCGGCGATCAGCCGGCGCGATACCTCGATGCGCGCGGCCTGTGCTTCCGCTTCGCCGATCAGGCCCGCCTCACGGTCGCGCGCGATCTCGTCGAGCTGGTCGCGATAAACCACCACGTCGCTGCCCGAGCGCACGGTGCCCGGGCGCGACAACGGCCACAGCACGGCAAAGATCGCCGCCGCCGTCATCAGCGCGAAAGCCAGCCATAAGGTCATGGCCGGCTATCTATCACGTCAAGCGCCGGTCGGCTGCGTTTCTTTATGGTCCTGATGCGCGGCAAGCTCGGCGGCCTTGGTCAGCATCGCGGCGTAATCCGCGCCGAAAGTCTTGCGGCAAAAGCGCACAGCGGCGTCGGCCTGCGACTGCCGGAAGCTGCGGTCGGCCTCCCCGGCGTGGCGCAGCGCGTCGAGCAGCGCGCCGGTGCTGTGATCAAGATATTGCTGAAGTTCGGAATAACTACGCTGCGTCATTTCGTTGAGCGCGAGTTCGCCGGCAAAGTTGCGGCAAGCGCCAACCAGGCCGATCAAGGCCTCGACCTCCGCGACATCTCCGGCATCGAGCACCGAGTTGGTCCGGATCTCGGCCGAGGGTCGGGGGCGGAGCAACTGTCGCACCCGCCTCGGCATCGATTCGATTTCCGACTTGAGCAGGCCGGAGATCTGCGAGCGCAGCGACGCCAACTCTTTCCCCCAGGCGCTGTCCGGCGTGGGATTAAGCTCGATGCGCAGGCCGCGCGCGGTATCGTGGATCTGCTGAAGCAGCGAGACGGTGGCGACCCCACCGCCGCGCAGATCGCTGCGCAGGTCGTCGGTGAGCCGCGCAAGTTCCGCCATCACGATCCCAATGGCAACGTCACCGCCGTCTGACTTGGGATCGCGGCGGCGGCCGTCCATCTTGGGTACGAGGCGGATCATCTGCCATGGCGCCGCAAGCCGTCGCATCACGACCACCAGGGCGTAAGGCACGATGTGGGGACTGTGGCCGGCGGCGGCCGCAATCAGACCTTTGGTTTCTTCCAGGCGCGTATCGGCGAGATTGGCAATATAGCCCGGGAGATGATCCTCGAGCATCGCCAGCGGATCGCGCAATTGCAGGACTCGCATGAGATTGAGGGCGTCATCCTGCGCGCGCGGCGTGCCGATCTGCGCCAGGATGCGCCGCTGTTCACGGTCGTCACTGCGCGCGAAGGCGGGCACCAGCGCCGCCACCACCTGATCCTGGAACTCGCGGGCCACCGTCTCGGCACGCATCATGTCGTTGGCAAGCAGCATCTCGCCGATCGTGTCGGTAAACCGCTTGGCCTGCTCGGGCAGCAGATCGCGGCGAATCCAGCTCCACAGCGTATCGAGCGCACGGCGCGAGATGCGACCGGGATGGTGCCGTTCGGTCGCGTCATCGACCATGAACGGTTCGAGCGGTTTGTAGAATAGACGTGCGGCGTTGCCGTAGCGCGGCGCGGTTTCGCGTGACTCGCGAAACAGGCGGCGCAGCTCCATAAGGATAAGATCGGCGCCGGCGATCTTCTCGCCGCGGAGCATCTTGCGCTCGAGCTCGGCGATCAGCTCCGATCGCGAGTTAGCCGGAAGCTCGCGCAGGAATTCGCGCAGCCGATCGACGGTCGCCCCGCCGCTCGCCATGGCCTCGATCCAGTTAATTCTACGTCCTACGTACCGCGGCCGGCCTTAAGAAGGCGTTAAGGATCTCAGCCGGTCAACCAACCG
>CAZNTY010000484.1:0-8233 GCA_964576085.1 uncultured Undibacter sp.
AAACGCATGACCACAGCCGACGGCCTCCAGATCATCGAAGTGCAAGAAGGCGCCGGCCCCACCGCGGCGGGCAAGACCGCGACGGAGCATTACACCGGCTGGCTCTACAAGAACGGCCAGAAGGGCGCGAAATTCGATTCATCGGTCGATCGCAACGAGCCGTTCTCGTTTCCCGTCGGCGCCGGCCGCGGCATCAAGGGCTGGGACGAGGGCGTTGCCGGCATGAAGGTCGGCGGCCAGCGCACGCTTATCATCCCGCCGGCGCTCGGCTACGGCGCGCGCGGTGCCGGCGGCGTCATTCCTCCAAATGCCACGCTGATGTTCGACGTTGAGCTGCTGGCGGTAAAATAGACTTCTTTGCGGTCGTCCCCGCGCAGGCGGGGACCCAATAACCGTCGCTTCTGAGATCACGAACCTCACCGTGTACTGGATTCCCGCTTACGCGAGAATGACAGCCGTTGAAACGACCATTGACAGTATTCTTGTCTAGGATTATGTTCATAACAACGCTCTGCCTCAGGACGCGTCTCGAGCGTGCCTGAAGCGGGGTGGATGCGGCGGCCGTGCACGGCCGCCGCGGTGGAGCGCCGGGAGGCGCAGCACCCTTGCGCAAAGGGTGCGCGCGCCTCCGCAAGGCGCGCGGGCGGGCCTCGCAAGTCTGGTCAAGGGCGCTTCGCCAGCGCCCGGGTGCCATCGCAAGTCGGGCTTGCCCGACTTGCGCAAATAAGGTGGCGATCTCGCATAAATGCGAGATCGCGTGCGCTCCATTCCCCGTTTCGGGGGAGGAAAAGGGGATGACGGCCTACCCCGGCCGCAAACAACAGGGGCGCTTCTGCACGCCTCCCGCGTTTCGGGTGCGCGCTATCGCCCGGAACCAATGCTAATTGTATCGCTTCTCGTCCGAGGAGGACGTGTCCATGTCCACGCTCTTCGCCTTTCTGCATCACGTCCTGGCGTTCACGCTGGTCGGCTGCATTGCGGTCGAGTTCATCCTGCTGGGCCTTGTCCGCAGCAACGGGCTGACCGCCGCCACGGCGCGGCGGCTCGTCGTTACCGATGCGGTGCTCGGCGCCGCGGCCGGCCTCCTGCTCATTGTCGGCCTCTGCCGCGTGTTCTTCTTCGAGAAGGGCACGGATTATTACTTTCACAGCCACGCCTTCCTGACCAAGCTCGCGCTGTTCATTATCGTGGCGCTCGCCTCGATCACGCCGACGGTCGAATTCCTGAAATGGCGCAGGGCGCTGAATGCAGAACAGGTGCCGCAGATCGCGCCGGAAAGTTGCGCACCATCAGGCGAGTCGTTCACGGCGAGCTGGCCGCCATCGTCATCATCCTGCTTTGCGCGGCGATCATGGCGCGCGGCGGCTGGGTCTAGCCACCGCACGGAGAGCCATTCGCATGAAGCATTACGACAAGCGCGATTTCCCGGTGTCCGAGATTCGTCGTTTCCTCGAGCCGGGGCCTGTGGTGCTCGTCAGCTCGCACTGGAAGGGCCGCAGTAACATCATGACGATGGGCTGGCACATGGTGATGGAGTTCACGCCCTCGCTCGTCGCCTGCCTGATCTCGCGCGGCAATCACAGCCACGAGATGGTCCGCCGCAGCGGCCAATGTGTCATCAACGTGCCGGAGCGCCATCTGGCGGCGACCGTCGCCAAAATCGGCAACTGCTCCGGCAGCGACACCGACAAGTTCAAGGCATTCGGCTTGACGGCGCAGGCTACAGGCGAAATCGAGGCGCCGCTGATCGGCGAGTGCTACGCGAGCCTTGAGTGCCGCCTGCACGATGACGCGCTGGTCGCGCGCTACGACACCTTCATCTTCGAGGTGGTGAAGGCGCACGCGCCGCCGCGGCCGAAATATCCGAAGACCATCCATTATCGCGGCGAGGGCCAGTTCATGGTGTCCGGCGCCGCGCTCAACCTGCGGCGCTATTTCCGCCCGGGCATGCTGTAGCCCCTTGATCCGGCAGGTTTTCCCTGCCACATGCCCGCCCAAGGAGCCTGTCTTGCACGAACCGCTGCCGATCCAGCAGAAAACCTCGCCTTTAGCCGCCGAAATCGAGCGGCGGCGCACCTTTGCGATCATCTCACACCCGGACGCCGGCAAGACCACGTTGACCGAGAAGCTGCTGCTGTTCGGCGGCGCTATCAACCTCGCCGGCCAAGTCAAGGCCAAGCGCGACCGCCGATCGACCCGCTCGGACTGGATGGCGATCGAGCGCGAGCGCGGCATCTCGGTCGTCACCTCGGTGATGACTTTCGAGTTCGGCGGGCGTGTCTTTAACTTGCTCGACACGCCGGGTCACGAGGACTTCTCGGAGGACACCTACCGCACGCTCACCGCGGTCGACTCGGCGGTGATGGTGATCGACGCCGCCAAAGGCATCGAGGCGCGCACTCGCAAGCTATTCGAAGTCTGCCGGCTGCGCGACATCCCGATCGTCACCTTCATCAACAAGCTCGACCGCGAAAGCCGCGATCCGTTCGAGCTGCTCGACGAGATTGAGAAGACGTTGGCGCTCGACACCGCGCCGGTGACATGGCCGCTCGGCCGCGGCCGCGATTTCGTCGGCACCTGTGAGCTCGCGACCGGCCGGGTGCGGCTGCTTGATGGTGACGGTTCGAAGACGGGCGCGGCGCAGGTGATGTCGCTCGACGAGATCGCCGGGCTCAATCCGGTGCTCGATGCAGCTGCGCTCAAGGATGAGCTGACGCTCGCGCGCGAGGGCTGCAAGGCGTTCGATATCGGCGCGTTCCGCGAAGGGCACCTGACGCCGGTATTCTTCGGCTCGGCGCTGAAGAATTTCGGGGTCGGCGACCTGCTCGACGCGCTCGGCGACTATGCGCCGCCACCGCGCGCGCAAAAAGCTGACCAGCGCACGGTCGAGGCGACTGAACCGCGCATGACGGCCTTCATCTTCAAGATCCAGGCCAACATGGACCCGAACCACCGCGACCGCATCGCCTTCGCGCGGCTTTGCTCCGGCAAGCTGACGCGGGGCATGAGAGCCAGGCTGGTCCGCACCGGCAAGCCGATGACACTGTCGGCGCCGCAGTTCTTCTTCGCCCAGGACCGCTCGGTGGCCGACGAGGCCTATGCCGGCGACGTGGTTGGCATCCCCAACCACGGCACGCTGCGCATCGGCGACACGCTGACCGAGGGCGAAGAGATCAAGTTCCTCGGCGTGCCGAATTTCGCGCCGGAAATCCTGCGCCGCGTGCGGCTCGGCGATCCGATGAAGGCCAAGAAGCTCAAGGAAGCGCTGCAGCAGATGGCGGAGGAGGGCGTGGTGCAAGTGTTCCGGCCGCTCGATGGCGCGCCGGCGCTGGTCGGCGTGGTCGGCCCGCTGCAGCTCGACGTGCTCAAGGCGCGGCTCGCGGCCGAATACGGCCTCGACATCGGCTACGAGACGCCGGAATTCCAGCTCGCGCGCTGGATCGCCGCCGCAGAGCGCAGGACGCTCGACCAGTTCGTCGACGCCAATTATTCGAGCGTTGCCGAAGACCTCGACGGCGACCGCGTCTTCATGGCGCGCAACCAGTTCATCCTCGATTACACGCGCGAGCGCGCGCCGGGCGTCGTGTTCACCGACATCAAGGACGTGAGGGAGGAAGCCTAACGTTGTCAGTCCGGATTCGGCGCCATAAGCGTGTTTACGCGCGTCTTTGACGCGCTATGGCGCCGCCCCGAATGACAGTATTGATGAGTTCACCATGGGCCTCCTGATCCTCATCATCGGCCTCGTCGTCTTCCTCGGCGCGCACCTGTTCGTGACGGCGCGACGGACGCGCGCGGCTGTGGTCGCGCGGCTCGGCCAGTCCTATTGGCTGGCATTCGGGCTGACGGCGGCTGCGGGCCTCGTCCTGATCGCCTGGGGCTTCGTGCTTTACCGCCGCACCGGCGGGATCGACGTCTGGTCGCCGCCCGCGATCCTGCGTCATATCGCCGTCGGCCTGATGTGGATGTCGGTGATCCTCGTTTTCGCGGCCTATCTGCCCGGCCACATCAAGACCTGGACCAGGCAGCCGCTGCTGGCCGGCATCAAGCTCTGGGCCTTCGCGCATCTGCTCGCGAACGGCGATCTCGGCTCGATCATCCTGTTCGGCTCGTTCCTCGCCTGGGCCGTCTATGCACGCATCTCCGTCAAGCGCCGCGAAGCGGCGGGTGAGGCAGTCCGATTGCACATCGAGCCCGGCTGGACCAACGATGCCGTCGCAGTGGTGCTCGGCTCTTTTATTTATCTGGCGCTCGGCTATGTGTTCCACCCGGCGATTATCGGTGTGCCGGTCCTTGGAGTGTGATCAATGTCCGTTCAACAAGAGATCAAGCGGTTAACCGCGCCCGACATCCTGGCGCGAAAAAGCGGGACGCCGATTGTCTGCCTTACATCCTATCACGCCCATACCGCGCGCATCGCTGACAAGCATTGCGACGTCATCCTGGTCGGCGATTCGCTCGGCATGGTGATGCACGGCATGGAAACCACCGTCGGCGTCACGCTCGACATGATGATTCTGCAGGGCCGCGCCGTGATGCGCGGCTCGCAGCGCGCGTTGGTGGTCGTCGACATGCCGTTCGGCAGCTACGAAGCCTCGAAGGAGCAGGCATTCGAGAGCGCGGTGAGGGTGCTCAAGGAAACCGGCTGTGGCGCGATCAAGATGGAGGGTGGCAAGCGTATGGCCGAGACCATCCGTTTTCTGGTCGAGCGCGGCGTACCGGTGATGGCCCATGTCGGCCTGACGCCGCAGGCGATCAACGTGCTCGGCTCCTTCAAGGCGCAAGGCCGCGAGGAGGCGGACTGGAGCCGCATCGAGGAGGACGCTCTTGCTGTTGCCTCGGCCGGCGCTTTCTCGATGGTGATCGAGGCCGTGGCTGAGCCGCTGGCGCGCAAGCTGACCGAAGCGGTCGCCATCCCGACCATTGGCATCGGCGCGAGCCCGGCCTGCGACGGCCAGATCCTGGTGATGGAGGATATGCTGGGCTTGTCGCCCCGCGTGCCGAAATTCGTCAAGCGTTATGGCGACCTCGGCCCGTCGATTGAGAAAGCCATTGCCGATTACGCGGCAGAGGTGCGCGAGCGCCGCTTCCCGGCACCCGAACACACCTACGGGATGAGGGCCAAAAAACCCTAACCCCCTGAAATTTAACGGCTACGGACAGTTTGCCTTGCCTGTGCCACACCGATAGGTTACCCGCCTTCTCCGACAATCGGGGTCATCTGGAGCCGGCATTTCGTGGCCGACATTTTTCAGGAAGTTGACGAGGAAGTACGGCGCGAACAGCTGCAGAGGCTGTGGGAACGCTACGGCATTTACCTGATCGCACTGGCGATCCTGATCGTTGTCGGGGTCGCTGGCTGGCGCGGCTATCAATACTGGGAACAGAAAAAGGCGGCCGAAGCCGGCAACCGGTTCGAGCAGGCGGTCGCGCTCAGCGAACAGGGCAAGCATTCCGAGGCGGAAGCCGCCTTCTCCAAGATCGCGGCCGACGCGCCGTCCGGCTATCGTGCTCTGGCACGCCTGCGCGCGGCGGCCGAGCTTGCCAATACCGACATCAAGGCGGCCGTCGCCGCCTATGACGCACTCGCGTCCGACGGTTCTGTCGGGCAAAGCCTGCAGGACATCGCCGCACTGCGCGCCGCGATGCTGCTGGTCGACACGGCGCCGTTCGACGAAATGCGGCGCAGGCTCGATCCGTTGAGCGAGCCGGGCCGCACCTTCCGCCACACCGCACGCGAGATGCTCGCGCTGTCGGCGTGGCGCAACGGCGATGCGGCGGCAGCCAGGCGCTATATCGACCTGATCGCGAATGATGCCGATACGCCGCAAGGCGTGCGCTCGCGGATGGACGTGCTTTCGGCGCTGCTCGCGTCTGGCGGAAAGAGTTGATTGATGCGCTGCAAGCGGATCGTGGCCGTCCTTGTGCTGCTTGCGGCGGCGTCGATGCTCGCGGCATGCGCCGATTTTGATCTCGACAAGCTCGACGTCTTCAATCTCAACGAAAAGAAAAAAATGCCCGGCGAACGCAAGCCGCTGTTCCCGGAGGGCGTGCCTGGCGTGCAGCAGGGCATTCCGCCCGACCTGGTCAAGGGCTATCAGCCGCCGCCCGAGCCGCAGGAGGCGCAGGCACCCGAGCCCGCGCCGGTCAAGGAAAAGCCGAAGCCGCAGTCCAAGCCGCGCGTGGTGAAACAGGCGCCGCCGAAGCAGCCGGCGACAAAAGTCACGACACAGCCACAACCGTCCGCGCCGTCGCCGCCTGCGGCGATGCCGCAGCAGCAATCGCCGTGGCCGGATGCGAAGCCGCAGCAGGCGACCGGCGCGCAGGCGCCCTGGCCGGCGCCGGCGCAGCAGACGACGTCGCCCTGGCCGGACGCGCCGCCGCCGAACACGTTCCAGCGCTGAGCAGCCGTTCCGCTACTATGAGGCGGCCAAGGGGCTGCACATGACCTTTACCGTCGCCATCGTCGGCCGGCCCAACGTCGGCAAATCGACCCTGTTCAACCGGCTGGTCGGCCGGCGCCTCGCGCTGGTCGACGACCTGCCGGGCGTGACCCGCGACCGCCGCGAAGGCGAAGCGCGCCTCGGCGATCTCCGGTTCAAAGCGGTCGACACCGCCGGCCTCGAGCAGTCCGCGCCCGACAGCCTGACCGGCCGCATGCGCGCGCAGACGGAAGCCGCGATCGCGCAGGCTGACGCCGTGCTGTTCCTGATCGACGCGCGTGCCGGCGTCACGTCCGCCGACCGCGCCTTTGCTGATCTTATTCGCAAGGCCGGCAAGCCGGTCATCGTGGTCGCCAACAAGAGCGAGGGCGCTGCCGGCGAGGGCGGCCGGCTGGACGCTTATGCGCTCGGGCTCGGCGAGCCGCTGGCGGTCTCCGCCGAGCACAATGAAGGCATGGTCGACCTCTACGACGCGCTGCGCGCGGTCGCGCCGCCAACGGATGAGGGACCGGGCGCGGAAGCCGATGAGCAGCGACCGATCCGGGTCGCCATCGTCGGCCGGCCGAACTCCGGCAAATCTACCCTGATCAACCGGCTGATCGGCAGCGAGCGGCTGCTCACCGGGCCGGAAGCCGGCCTCACGCGCGACTCGATCGCCGTCGACTTCATCTGGCAGGGCCATCCTTTCCGGCTGTTCGATACCGCCGGGCTGCGCCGCAAATCGAGGATCGAGGAGAAGCTGGAAAAGCTGTCGGTGGCCGACGCGCTCAACGCCGTGCGCTTTGCGGATGTGGTGGTGGTGCTGATCGACGCCCAGCATCCGCTTGAGGAGCAGGACCAGCGCATCGCCGACCTTGCCGAGCGCGAGGGCCGTGCCGTGGTGCTGGCCGCCAGCAAGTGGGATCTCGCCGAGCGTAAGCCCGGCGCGATCGGCCGCCTGCGCCAGCAGGTGGAGGAGAAGCTGTCGCAGCTCAAGGGTCTGCCGGTGGTCGCGGTGTCCGGCCTGACCGGAGAGGGGCTCGATCGGCTGATGCAGGCGATCCTCGATGCTCATGCGGTGTGGAACAAGCGCGTGCCGACCCATGCGCTCAACGAGTGGCTGGACGCTGCATTGTCGGCGCATCCGCCGCCGGCGGTGTCGGGGCGCCGGGTCAGAATCAACTACATCACCCAGCCGAAGGCGCGGCCGCCGACCTTCATCGTCTCCTGCACGCGCGCCGACGCCATTCCCGACGTCTATATGCGCTATCTGGTCAATGGCCTGCGCGAGGCCTTCGATCTGCCGGGTACGCCGATCCGCCTGACGCTGCGCGAGAAGGACAATCCGTTCAAGGGCCGGGCGAAGAAGCGGTAGGCTCCGTCGTCCTGAGAGTCTGACTCAAAATTGGACGCTCATAATCAACGGGTTGTCATGCCCGGCCTTGTGCCGGGCATCCCGCTTACGAAGGCACGGTGCGTTCCTAAGCGGGATGGCCGGGTCAACCCGGCCATGACGGCCAATTTGGCATTTACAACCGTTGAAAATCGACCATTTATTTTTGGTCAGGCTCTGAGGTGCGAGCCGCAATAGCGGCGAGCCTCGAAGGATGACGTGCAAAGATCACGCCGGGGTGCGGAAATCGAGAAACCGTCCGAGCCGGTAGTCATAGAGTTTGCCCGTGACCGTGCAACCCGGCAGGCAAAGCGGCACGATCGCCTTGGCGACCTCCTCGGGCGTCGGCAGCGTCATGGGGTCTTCGCCCGGCATCAGCGCGGCGCGCATCCGGGTACGGGTCGGGTTGGGCGAGAAC
>CAZNTY010000485.1:0-8012 GCA_964576085.1 uncultured Undibacter sp.
GCCGCTACATCGGCATCGAGCGCGATCCGGCCTATGCCACGGCGGCGGAGAAACGGATCGCCGCAGTCAGGCCGCTGGAGGCGCCGACGCTCGCGCCGTTTATGACCGCACGGGAGGCGCCGCGCGTGCCGTTCGCGGCGCTGATCGAGCGCGGGCTGGTATCACCCGGCGCCAGGCTGGTCGATTCCAGGAAACGCCATCGCGCGCTGGTGCGCGCCGACGGCGCGGTGTCGCTCGGCGACAAGGTCGGCTCGATCCACAAGATCGGCGCGGTGGCACAGGGCCTCGACGCCTGCAACGGGTGGACCTTCTGGCACGTCGAGACGCCGAAGGGCCTCACCCTGATCGACGAGCTGCGCGCCAAGGTGCGCGCCGAAATAGACTAGGCTTTCGCCGCGTCCGCCAGAAGCTCGAGCGCACGCGCCGCGAAGGCGCGCATATTGGCGGCGCGGTCGGCGCTGCCAGTCTCGATCGTGACCGCTTTCTCCGATGGGCCGACGACGGCGATGCAGCTGTGGCCGGCGGCGTCGCCGTAGCGGTTGCCGGTCGGCCCGGTCGCGCCGCTTTCGCCGATGCCCCAGGTGGCGCCATGCCGGTCGCGCACGCGACGCGCGATCATCAGCGCATAGGCCTCGGTCGAGGGGCGCAGGCCCGCCATCTCGGCATCGCCGACGCCGAGCAGCGCCGCGCGTGCCGATTTCGTATAGACCACTGCGCCGCCGAGGAAATAGGCCGAGGCCCCCGGCATCGCCAAAAGCGCCGCGGCGATCAGGCCGCCGGTCGAGGATTCCGCGACCGCAACGGTCTCGCCGCGCCGCCGCAGCAGCGTGGCGACCCTCTCCGCTTGCGGCAGCAGCGCCTGCATCACGCCGGCCGCTCGACATTGGCGCTGCGCACCGGCACGCCGAACTCCCGGTTGCACACATCCGCCAGCACCGCGATACCCTTGCGGATCTGCTCGTGCGTCGGGCTCGCGAAGCACAGCCGGATGCGGCTGCGGCTGTAGTCCTTGTCGATCGACCATTCGGGTCCGGGATTGATGACGACGCCGGACTGGAGCGCCGCGTCGCGCAACTTCATGGAGTCGACACTGTCAGGCAGCTTGACCCACAGGAAGATGCCGCCCGGCGGATAGTCGAACTCCGCCGCGGTGCCGAACTGCTCGTTGAGCGCCGCGACCAGGGTGTCGAGCTTGGCCTTGAACCGCCTGCGCAGCGCCGGCACGTGCGCGGCGAAATGCGCCTCGCAGTATTCGGCGAGCATCATCTGCTCGAGCCCGCCGGTGCCCGCGTCGGTCTTGAGCGCGATCAGGCGCGACAGCAGCGGCCACGGCGCCACCACGAAGCCGACCCGCAGCGCCGGCGCGATGGTCTTGGAGAACGAGCCGAGATGGATCACGTTGCCGCTTGCGCTCAACGAATAGATCGAGGGCGGCCGCGCCCCGTCCCAGGTCAGGTCGGCGTAGCAGTCGTCCTCGAACACCGGCACGCCATACTCGCCGGCGAGCCGCAGCAACGTGCGGCGCCGCTCCAGGCTCATGATGGTCGAGGTCGGGTTCTGCACCGTGGCGATGGTGTAGATGTATTTCGGCCGCACGCCCCTGGCCTTGAGGCCGGCCAGGGCCTGCTCCAGCGCGTCCATCCGCATGCCGTCCCGGTCGAGCGGCAGCGGCACGATGTTGATGCCGCGCCGCACCAGGCGGTTGATGGTGCCCTCGTAATTGTCGCGCTCGCAGATCACGGTGTCGCCTTTTTCCAGAAGCGCGCCGTTGACGAGGTCGAGCCCCTGCAGCGAGCCCGACAGGATCAGGATGTCATCGGCGGTGCACGTGATCTGCGCATCGCGCTTGAGCTTCTTCACCAGGAACTCGCGCAGCGGCTTGTAGCCCTGCGGCCCGGTGAGCAGCCGATAGTCCGACAGCCGCCGGCCTTCCCGCGTCAGCGCGGCGTCGGCCGCCTCCCTGAGGTCCGCAATGTCGAGCCCGTCGGGATCGTTGTTGCCGAACGTGAAGTCGTACGGCCGCAGCCCCGGCCATTTGACGGCCGGCGCCGGCACGGTGGCCGGAATCAGTGGAGTGAAATCGAATGCCGTCACTGGAATGCCGTCATTTGGCCGCTACCACCATGATCTCCACCTTGTAGTCGGGCGAGGCCAGCTTGGCCTCAACCGTGGCGCGCGCCGGGGTGTTGCCGGGCGACACCCAGGCGTCCCATACCGCGTTCATCTCGGCGAAATTCGCCATGTCGGTGATCCAGATATTGGCTGACAGCAGCTTTGACTTGTCGGTGCCGGCCTGCGCCAGGTACTTGTCGATATTGCTGAGAACGTCCCGAGTCTGCTCGGTGATGCCCTTGCCCTTGGCGGCGTGCGCAACCATCCCGGCAAGATAGACCGTGTTGCCGTGCACCACGGCCTGGCTCATGCGCGGGCCGACTTCCTTACGCTCGATTGTCATCTCATTACCTCCCGATTTGATGCCGAATGCCGGAACTCCCGGCGTCGCAAACCACTTAATCCCCGTTCCACGCGAAACTGGGAGATGCGTCCCAAGGAGCTCACGATGGGTTGGTTTTCCGCGGATATTGCAACGATGAAGGACCTGTTCCTGCACACGCTGCAGGATATCTACTACGCCGAGCACCGGATCGAGAAGGCGTTGCCGGACATGATCGGCAAGGCCAGCGACCCGGAGCTCAAGAAAGGCTTCCAGATGCACCTGAAGCAGACCAAGGGCCAGATCAAGCGGCTCGATCGGGCGTTCAGGAAGCTCAAGGAAACGCCGAGCGGCACCAAATGTCCGGCAATCGAAGGCATCATCGACGAGGCCAACGATATTGCCGGTGACGTGTCCGACAAGGTCGTCCTCAATGCGGCCCTGATTGGTGCCGCGCAGGCCGTCGAACACTATGAGATCACCCGCTACGGCACGCTGATCGCATGGGCCAAGGCGCTCGGCCATACCGACGTCGCCAAGCTGCTCGCGGCCAATCTCAAGGAGGAGAAGGCGACCGACAAGAAACTCAACGGCATCGCCAAGCGCAAGGTTAACCGCAAGGCGGTCAGCCGCAAGCCCAAGCGGCCGAGCCGGCGCGAGCAGGAAGCGATGCTGGCGGCAAGCGTCGGCGTGCCGACGATCTGATCAAGCCTGTCGTCCCCGCGAAAGCGGGGATTCAGTAGACACAGGCTTCCACTTTGGGATCGAGACGCCCGCGATTACTGGATGCCCGCCCCCCGCCTACGCGGGGGCAGGCTTCGCGGGCATGACACCCCCAATGAGATCTAGATGAAATTTAACCGCCGAGGACCCCTTGCGTGTTGACATAGAGCGCATAGAGCGAATGGGCGGCCGCCATGAACAGCCGATTGCGGTGGCGGCCGCCAAAGCAGACATTGGCGCAGCGCTCCGGCAGCGCGATGTGGCCAAGTGGCTCACCCTGCGGCGAGAACACCCGCACGCCGTCGAGCTCCTCGGACATCCCCCACCCGCACCACAGGTTGCCGTCGATATCGCATCGCATGCCGTCGGGAGTGCCTTTGGGCCCGCTGTCGATCAGGATCTTGCCATTGGCGATTTTGTCGCCGTTGCCCACCACGTCGAAGACCAGGATACGGCGCGGCTCGCTGCGCGACTCCACGATGTAAAGCTTTTTCTCGTCCGGCGAAAAACATAGGCCGTTCGGCGCGTTAACATCGCCGGTGACGACCGTCATGGCGCCGGTCTTGCCGTCCACGCGATAGACATTGAGCGGCAATTCCTGCTCGGCGATCTCGCCTTCATAGTTGCTCAGGATTCCGAACTTCGGGTCGGTGAACCAGATCGAGCCGTCAGACTTCACCACCACATCGTTCGGCGAGTTGAGCCGCTTGCCCTCGAACCGGTCGGCGATCACGGTGACGGCGCCGTCGTATTCGAAGCGCACGACCCGCCGCGTCAGGTGCTCGCAACAGATCAGCCGTCCCTGCCGGTCCCGGGTATGGCCGTTGGCGTTGTTCGACGGCTTTCGGATATCGGTCACCGCCCCGGTGATCTCGTCCCAGCGCAGCACCCGGTTGCCGGACACGTCGCTCCAGATCAGGCAGCGCGCGTCGCCGAAATAGACCGGCCCTTCGCCCCACTGCGTGCCGGTATAGAGCCGCTGCACGTTCGAGAGCGGCAGATGATATTTGGCGAAGCGCTTGTCGAGCGCGGTGATCGAGGGATCGGGATAGCGCAGGCTCGGCTGCCAGCTTCCGTCAGTTTGCGCGTCGGCCATTCACACCTCCCCGTTTTGACGTTTTTGGACTCAGGGCATGAGCAATGACCTTCCGCATCACGTTCGGCAAGGCCTCCTCTCCCAATTTGCCGACCGCGACCCACCGCCCCCCTTTCGGCGCCGCGGTGGTTGCCGGGACCTCGGCGACATAAACCGTCAGCCTGAGCGGGAAGTGCGTGAACACATGATCGACCGCGCCGGCGGTCCGTCGCCAGCGTGTTGCTGTCCCCAGTTTCGGCGCATGGCTGACTGATGTCGCGGGATCGAAATCCGTCGCCCATTCGCTGCCCGGCACCTCGCTCATGCAGCCCAACAGCCCTTTCTCCGGCCGCCGCTGCAACAGGATGCAGCCGTCGTCGCGTAGCACGACGAAGGCTGCGCCGTGCCGCATCATGCCCTCGCGTTTCGGCGCCTTGCGCGGGAACGTCTCGGGATCACCGCGCCTGAAGGCGGCACAGCCGTCGTTCAGGGGACAGAGCGCGCAGGCTGGCTTCTTCGGCGTACAGATCGTGGCGCCGAGATCCATCAGGGCCTGCGCGAAATCGCCGAAACGATTCGCGGGCTTCAACGAGTCCGCCAATGCGCGCAGGCGCGGCTTCGCGTCCGGCAACTCGTCCTCCAGCGCGAACAGCCGCGACACCACGCGCTCGACATTGCCGTCGATCGGCACCAGCGGCGCGTCGAACGCGATCGCACCGATCGCGGCAGCGGTATAGGCACCGATGCCCGGCAAGGCTCGCAGGGCCGCCTCATCGGACGGAAAAATGCCGCCGTGCTTGTTCGTCACCTCGCGCGCGCAGGCGTGCAGATTGCGCGCCCGCGCGTAATAGCCAAGCCCGGCCCAGGCCCGCAGCACATCTTCGAGCGGCGCGGCGGCGAGCGCGGCGACATCCGGCCAGCGCGACAGGAAACGTGCGTAATAGGGTGCGACCGCCTTCACGGTCGTCTGCTGCAACATGATCTCGGACAGCCAGACCCGGTAAGGGTCTGCCTGCTCGCCGCGTCGCGCACGCCAAGGCAGGATGCGGCGATGGCGGTCGTACCACGCGAGCAAGGCTTCGGGATCGGCGCGCCGGGCACGCGAGGCGCGCTCGGCCGATCCGTCCCCACCCGGTTTCTTTCGCGGCGCGCGGCGAACTGCTACGGTCATGGTCGAACGATGCCACAAGGCACCCGCCGATGAGCAAGCCGCCGGCAAGTTTTCCCCGTCCGCTCGGTGACCTGCTACGCAAGACCTTGAACGAGGGTTTTGCGCGACAAGGCTTCGCCTCGGCTGAGCTGGTGACGCGTTGGGACGCCATCATCGGCCCAGAGATCGCCATCCATTGCGAGCCGATCAAAATTCAATGGCCGCGGGCGGAGCGTGACGAGGAACCGGAACCGGCAACGCTGGTGCTGCGGGTGGAGGGACCGGTGGCGATCGAAATCCAGCATCTGTCGGCCGTGATTCTGGACCGGGTCAACCGCTTCTTCGGCTGGCAGGCCATCGGCCGGATCGCGCTGCGTCAGGCCCCGCTCAGACGCTCGGCAAAGCCCCTGCCGCCGTCCGAACCAGACCCGCAAAAAACCGCCCGGATTGCCGCCGAACTGGGCGGCGTGACCGACGATGACCTTAAAGCCGCGCTCGCCCGGCTGGGCGTTGCGGTCAAGCGAATGTGACGCCAGAACAAGGCTTTGGAGCAAACCCAAGAATTGCCACGGTGCTTGTTTCCGGATAGCCACAGAGACGACGATTTGGGCCAGATTGGACCTGCAACAGGGAGATTCCGTTGACGATAACCCGTCGGGAATTCTGCGAAGGCGCGACACTTGCTCTGACGCTGCTTGGCGCGTCGGCCATTGCCGGTCTTCCAACCGATGCTTTCGCGCAGAAGGCGTCCGAGGCCGAGCTGCTCAAGCCCAATCCGCTCGGCGAAATGACGCTCGGCCCGGCTAACGCCCCCGTCACCATCATCGAATATGCATCGATGACGTGCAGCCACTGCGCCCACTTCGCCACCACGACGATGCCGGAGCTCAAGAAGCGCTATATCGACACCGGCAAGGTGCGCTACATGCTGCGCGAGTTCCCGCTCGATCCGCTTGCCGCGGCCGGATTTATGCTGGCGCGATGCGCGGCGAAGGACGACCCAAACAAATACTATGCGATGATCGACACGCTGTTCCACCAGCAGAGCGCTTGGGTGGTGCAGCAGCCGCTCGCGCCGTTGCAGGCGATCGGCCGTCAGGCCGGGCTGAGCGAGGACGATTTCAAAACCTGCCTCGCGAATCAGTCGATGCTCGACAAGATCGAAGACGTGCGCCGGACCGCCTCCGAAAAGCTCGGCGTGAACTCGACGCCGACCTTTTTCATCAACGGCGAGAAGGTGACGGGCGACGTCTCGATTGATGAGCTGGCCAAGAAGGTCGACCCCTATCTCAAGGCAGGATAAGGGTTTTTTGGTCCGGCGCCGGTTCCGTGACGGCGTCGAATCGTGTCCTCCCGCGGGGCGGCGGCGAAATTCTTGTAAAACACGCGCGCACCTGTTGCTCCCGGCGGCGCCTCGATTCATTGTGCGGCCCGATGCGGTCTATCGGAAGCGCCCGGACCAGGACCGGGCATAGAAGTCGTTACAGTCTCACGCAAAACCGGCGCGCCAAAGTGCACGTAACCTTGGCGCGCGTAACAAAGTACGCGGCATGAAACTCACCAAGCTGCGCCTGCTCGGATTCAAGTCTTTCGTCGAGCCGACTGACTTCCTGATCGAGCCCGGCCTGACCGGCGTGGTCGGGCCGAACGGCTGCGGCAAATCGAATCTCGTCGAAGCGCTGCGCTGGGTGATGGGCGAGTCGTCCTACAAGTCCATGCGCGCGTCCAACATGGACGACGTCATCTTCTCCGGCACCAACAACCGCCCTGCCCGCAACAGCGCGGAAGTCGCCATTACCATCGATAATACCAGCCGCATGGCACCGGCCGCCTTCAACGACGAAGACAGGCTGGAGATCGCGCGCCGCATCGAGCGCGAGGCCGGCTCGACCTACCGCATCAACGGCCAGGAGGTCCGCGCCCGCGACGTGCAGATTCTGTTCGCCGACGCGTCCACCGGCTCGCGTTCGCCCGCGCTGGTCCATCAGGGCCGCGTCAGCGAGATCATTCAGGCCAAGCCGGAGCAGCGCCGCCGGGTGCTGGAGGACGCCGCCGGTGTCGCGGGCCTGCACCAGCGGCGCCATGAGGCCGAGCTGCGCCTCAAGGCGGCCGAGGCCAACCTGTTGCGCGTCGAGGATGTGATCGGCCAGCTGGCGAGCCAGATGGACGGCCTGAAGAAACAGGCCCGGCAGGCGATCCGTTACCGCACCGTGTCGGCGCAGGTGCGCAAGTCCGAAGCGATGCTGTTTCACGTCCGTTTCGTTGGCGCGCAGACGGAGGTCGTCGACGCGGAATCGACCAAGACCGCTGCCGTCACCCTGCTTGCCGAGCGTACCGCCGCGCAGGCGCAGGCTTCGACACGGCAGGCCGACGTTTCCGCCGCGCTTCCGGCCCTGCGTGATGCCGAAGCCAAGGCTGCGGCCGCCTTGCACCGGCTCACGCTCGCCTTGCAGGAGCTCGATCGCGAGGAAACGCGCGCCCGTGACCGTATCGGCGAGCTCGATCTGCGGCTGGTCCAGCTTGCCGCCGACAGCGAGCGCGAAGCGCGGCTGGCAGCCGACGCCGATTCGGCGATCGCCAAACTGAGAGGCGAGGAAGAGACCATCCGCCGCGAAGCCCAGGAAAGCGCG
>CAZNTY010000486.1:0-2638 GCA_964576085.1 uncultured Undibacter sp.
GCAGGCGCCGCACCCTCCCCCATTCCCGAGCGTCCTGCAGGAACGCCCCTCGCGGGGAGGACGATAGGACTATATGCCGAGGATAGGATTATTGTCAAGCGGCGGACGCCTGACCGTTTACGGCTGGCGACGCAGCTATCGAAAAGGATTGAAGGTGGGCACGCCCGTCGGCTCGCAGGCCGATGTGTTGCGCGTCACGACCGTAAGACCACGTTCGAGAGCGGTGGCAGCGATCTGAAGGTCGGCGGCATGATGGCCATATCGGCTTCCTAGCCAGAATTTCTAGCCAGAATATGAATGTCGGCTCGCTGACAATCAAGAATCGGGGCCGCCGTCGGCCTTGACATGTGCATCACATGTCTTCATGTTTTGCACATGACCACGATGATCCAGATCCGCAACGTCCCGGATGCCCTGCACCGCAAGCTCAAGTCGCGGGCGGCCCTCGCGGGCATGTCGCTGTCCGACTACCTGCTTCGGCAAATTCGCCAGGTGGCGGAACAGCCGACCTTGGAGGAGATGCGGGCGCGCTTGCAGACGCTTTCGAGAGTGACTCCTTCGGTCGATCCCACCGATCTCATTCGCGCCGAGCGCGACCGGCGGTGATTGTCGTCGACGCCTCGGTCTTGGCGAACGTGCTGCTGCGCACGCCGGAATCGGAGGCGTTAGAAGCACGGCTGGCGGCCGAACCAGCCGGCAATCTGCACGCGCCGCATCTCATCGACCTGGAGGTTGCGCAGGTCCTGCGCCGTTACATCATCATGGGCGAAATCGACAGCGCACGGGGCCGTGCCGCCCTCATAATTCTCGGCGATCTCGCCGTTGTGAGACATCCCCATAACCTTTTTCTGCGTCGCGTATGGACGCTGCGCGACAATTTCACCGCCTACGATGCCATCTATGTCGCCCTCGCGGAGGTGCTCGATGCGCCGCTCCTGACGCGGGACCGGCGGCTCGCCGCCGCGGCAAAGAGTCACGTGCGCGTGGAGATTGTGTGAACAAATAGCCGGGGCGGGTCGCTTGTCGAAACCGCACGCTCAAGAGAAAGCTCAAGCCAGCCAGCGCTTCCTTCGGCGGTAGTGCTTGCCCTCGCGGAACGACTTGCGCTTGCCTTCGGCCATGCCGAGGTAGAACTCCTTGACGTCCTCGTTGGCGGCGAGCGATCGCGCGTCGCCGTCCATCACCACCCGGCCGTTCTCCAGTTTGTAGCCGTAGCTCGCTTATTTCAGCGCCTTGTTGGTGTTCTGCTCGGCGAGCAGAAACGACACGCCCTCCTTGCGGTTGAGGTCGTGCACGATCTCGAAAATCTCCTCGACGATCTGCGGCGCAAGTCCCATCGACGGCTCGTCCAGCAGGATCATCTTCGGCTTCGACATCAGCGCGCGGCCGATCGCGCACATCTGCTGCTCGCCGCCGGACGTATAGCCGGCGAGCGATTCCCTGCGCTCGCGCAGGCGCGGGAAATAGCCGTAGACCTTGTCGAGATCGGCGCGGATCGCGGCGCTCCCGTCCCTGCGGGTGAAGGCGCCGGTCAGCAGGTTCTCCTCAACGGTAAGGTGGCCGAAGCACATGCGGCCTTCCATCACCTGGATGCAGCCGCGCCGCACCAGTTCGTTGGGCGACAGGTCCTGCACCTCCTGGCCCTCGAACTCGATCGAGCCCTTGGTGACGTCGCCGCGTTCGGCGCGCAGCAGGTTGGAGATCGCCTTCAGGGTCGTGGTCTTGCCGGCGCCGTTGGCGCCGAGCAGCGCCACGATGCCGCCTTTGGGCACGTCAAACGAGACGCCCTTGAGCACCAGGATGACGCGGTCGTAGATCACCTCGATATTGTTGACCACGAGGATCCTGTCGGCGGCGGGAGCGCCGGCCGGTCCGTGGATGTTTTCTGCGACGCTCATGGCGATTTTGCTTCGCCTCGCCTTGGAAGAAAGTAGTAGCCGCACCCGCGGGCTATCCCGCCCGAGGACGGCGGGAGCCGGATTTATCGGACCGGCGGCGCACCGGGACGCTCGCCCTGCGCCGCGCCCAGCGTCCCCTCTCCCACGCCAGGGAGAGGGGAGCGCGGCGCGCCTGCCTTACGACGACTTGTCGCAGGCCTCGGTGCGCTTCGGCCAGCCGGCATTGGCGCCGGCATACTCCTTGGCGGCCGACTGGATCAACGGCTCGACCTTGTCCTTGATCGGCTCGATCCAGTCCGATCCCTTGGTCCAGACCTTGCCGTCCCACTTCGCCATGTAGGCGGCGTTGTGGCCGTTGTGGTCGCTGCAGGTGATCTTCATCGGCGCGGCGAAGCCGTCGGCGCCCATCTCCTTGAGCCGCGCGGCGCTGATCGTCAGCGTCTCGAGGCCGCGGCGCATGTCTTCGCCGGTGATGACCTTCTTGCCGGTGACCTTCTGCGCGTTGCGGATGCCCTCGGCGATGATCATCGAGTTGAGCACGCCGCGATTGTAGAGGTTCTCGCCGACGCGATCCTTCGGCGTCTGGCTCTTACCCTTGTCGACGACGTGCTTGATGATGTCCTGGATGACCGGGAAGTTGGTGCCGACCTGGTTGAAGTCGAGCGACAGATAGCCCTTGGCGCCGTCGCCGGCCGGACGCGCGTCGTCGTCGCCGCCGGCCCACCAGTTACCGACCAGGT
>CAZNTY010000487.1:0-8705 GCA_964576085.1 uncultured Undibacter sp.
GAACTGTGCGAGCGCCTCGTGACGATTTACGCCGGGTTGAAAAAAATAATCGACGATTTCACGCCGGACGAGGCGGCGGTCGAAAACACCTTCGTCAACACCAATGCGGCCGCCACGCTCAAGCTCGGCCAGGCGCGCGGCGTCGCCATGCTGGTGCCGGCGCAGTGCGGCCTGTCGGTTGCCGAATACGCGCCCAACCTCGTCAAGAAATCCATCGTCGGCGCGGGACACGGCGACAAGGCGCAGATCCGCATGATGATCGGCGTGCTGCTGCCGAAGGCCGATCCGCAGTCCGACGACGCCGCGGATGCGCTCGCCATCGCCGTGACGCATGCGCATCATCGGCAGAGCGTCACACTCAGGGTGGCCGCGCGATGATCGGCAAGCTCAAGGGCATCATCGACTCTTACGGCGAGGATTTCGTCATCCTCGACGTCGGCGGCGTTGGCTACCAGGTGCATTGCTCGGCGCGCACGCTGCAGGCGTTGCCGTCGCCGGGCGAGGCGGCAACCTTGTCGATCGAAACTTACGTGCGCGAGGACCAGATCAGGCTGTTCGGCTTCGCGACCGACCTCGAGCGCGAATGGTTCAGGCTGCTGCAGACTGTGCAGGGGGTCGGCGCCAGGGTGGCGCTCTCGGTGCTCGGCACGCTGAAGGTTGCCGAGCTCGCCACCGCGGTCGCGATGCGCGACAAGGCGATGGTGGCGCGCGCGCCCGGCGTTGGTCCCAAGGTGGCCGAGCGCATCGTCACCGAGCTCAAGGACAAGGCGCCGAAATTCACCGCGCTCGATCCGGCCGTCATCCATTTGTCCGGCGCGCTGGAGGAGAAGCGCGCGCCGCAGCCGGTCGCCGATGCCGTCTCGGCGCTGGTCAACCTCGGCTATGGCCAGCCGCAGGCGGCGGCTGCGATCGCCGCCGCGGCGCGCAGCGCGGGCGAAGGCGCTGATACCGCCGCGCTGATCCGGCAGGGCCTGAAGGAGCTGGCCAGATGAGCAATCCGCGGCTTGTCACCGCCGAGACGCGCGACGACGACGCAGACGTGTCGCTGCGTCCGCAGCGGCTTGCGGAGTTCATCGGCCAGGAGAAGGCGCGCGCCAATCTTCAGGTGTTCATCGAGGCCGCGCGCGCCCGCAAGGAGGCGCTCGATCATGTGCTGCTGGTCGGCCCGCCCGGCCTCGGCAAGACCACGCTGGCGCAGATCGTGGCGCGCGAGCTCGGCGTCAATTTCCGCGCTACCTCCGGCCCGGTGATCGCCAAGGCCGGCGACCTCGCGGCGCTGCTCACCAATCTCGAGCCGCGCGACGTGCTGTTCATCGACGAGATCCATCGCCTGTCGCCGCAGGTCGAGGAGATCCTCTATCCGGCGATGGAGGACTTCCAGCTCGACCTCATCATCGGCGAGGGGCCGGCAGCGCGCTCGGTCAAGATCGAGCTGGCGCCGTTCACGTTGGTCGGCGCGACCACCCGCGCCGGCCTCCTCACCAACCCGCTGCGCGACCGCTTCGGCATCCCGATCCGGCTCGGCTTCTACTCCGACAAGGAGCTGGAAGAGATCGTCACCCGTGGCGCGCGCGTGCTCGGCATCGGCATCAGCGCCGACGGCGCCAACGAGATCGCGCGCCGCGCGCGCGGCACGCCGCGCATCGCCGGCCGCCTGCTGCGACGCGTGCGCGACTTTGCGCTGGTCGACGGCGCCAAGGTGATCGACCGCACGGTCGCCGATCGCGCGCTGTCGGCGCTCGAGGTCGACGGCGCCGGCCTCGACGCGATGGACCGCCGCTATCTCTCGACCATCGCTCTCTCTTACGGCGGCGGACCGGTCGGCGTCGACACGATGGCGGCGGCGCTGTCGGAGCCGCGCGACGCCATCGAGGACATCATCGAGCCGTTCCTGATCCAGCAGGGCCTGCTCCAGCGCACGCCGCGCGGACGTCTCTTGACGGCCCACGCCTTCCGCCACCTCGGCCTGCCGGAACCGGCGCGTGATCCCGCGCAGTTCGGATTGTTCGGACAAGGCGAGGAGGATTGAACACTTTGCGCCTTGCGATATTCAGCCTATATTTTTCGCATGAGCACCACGACCGAAAAAGCTGCAGCAGCGCTTGAGCTTCTTCCGGAAGAAATGCGCGAGCCCGCTGTCGCCTATTTGCTTGAGCAAGCGGAGAAGTTCCGCGTGCTCAAACAGGAAGTGGAAAAAGGCATGGCCGATATCGAGGCGGGCCGGGTTCGTGAGTGGGATTTCGGCGACTTTCTCCGTCGGGCCAATATCCCGAATCCGGGTGAATGACGCTCTATATTTCCGAGCAAGCCGACGCGGACCTGCTGCATATCCATACATATTTGGTAGAGCGAAATCCGGCCGCTGCAGCAGCGCTGGTTCTGAGATTCAATCAGGCATTTGAAAATCTGACTCGTTTTCCATTCATTGGCCGGGATCGCTCGAGTCTCGCTCAGGGTGCGCGCAGCATCGTTGTCGAGACCTATGTTGTCTTTTACAGGATCGATGGCGAGCGCGTGACGATCTCGCGCGTGATGGATGGGCGGCGGGATATCGAAGCGGAATTCCAACGATGAGCAATGCCCTCGACGGTTCAATCCGCGACGGCCGGCACCGGATGCAGGTGCGGGTCTATTACGAGGACACCGACTTCACCGGTATCGTCTATCACGCCAACTACCTGCGCTTCATGGAGCGGGGCCGCACCAATTACCTGCGGTTGATCGGCGCCAATCACCGTGAGCTGTTCGAGCAGGCCGAGAGGGAAGCGCCGGGCTTTGCCTTCGTCGTGCGCCACATGGCGGTCGACTTCCTGCGGCCTGCGCGCATGGACGATGTTCTCGACATCGTCACGGCACCTCACGAGGTGCGCGGCGCGTCAATCACGCTGCATCAGAAGGTGATGCGTGGCGACGAGCTGCTGGTCGAGGCGCGGGTCCAGGTCGCGTTCATTTCGCAGGGGCGGGCGCAGCGGATTCCGAAGCCGCTGCGCGATGCGATGTCGGCGGACCAACACGCCGGCCGATCCGCCTGATTACATTTTTGCAAATTGACGCACATCAAGGTGTCGGGCGTCCGTTCGGACAATTTTTTGCAAAAGCTCGACTCGTGAATATGCAGTACCGCAATTCCCGTGACCGCTACGGCGCCATTCCGCAGGCCTTGCACTGGACCACCGTGGTGCTGGTCCTCCTGGCGTGGCTGCTCGGCCAATTCGGCGACGACCTGCCGACGCGTGCCGCGGAGGCGACCGGGCTCTTCATTCACATGTCGGCCGGCCTGCTCGTGCTTGCGCTCCTGGTCCTGCGTTTGCTGTGGCGGGTCGGTGATGCGTCGCCGGCGGCGGAGCCCACGGCATTCGGCGTGTGGCTCGATCGCGCTGCCGACCTCGCGCATTGGGCGCTCTACGCGCTGCTGATCGCCGTTCCGGTTTCCGGAATCGTGCTGCAGTTTGCCCGCGGCTACGCGCTGCCGCTGTTCGGAATGTCCGAGATTGCGTCGCCATGGGCGGCCGACCGTGCCTTCTCGCGCAGTGTGCGGGAAGTCCATGAGGTGCTGGCCAATGCGCTCGTGATACTGGCGGCGGTTCACGCCGCCGCGGCGCTGTTCCACCACTGGGTGCTGCGCGACCGCACGCTGGTGCGGATGCTTCCGCTGTTCCGGCGCCGGTAGGATGTCCACGGCGCCGAAATCGGGTGGCACGTGGACGCGCCGCGCACTAAATCGGTGCCATGTCGGAACAGGCCTTCACGATCTTCGACACCGCCATCGGCCCCTGCGGCATCGCCTGGGGCCCGCATGGCGTGATCGGCGTGCAGATCCCTGACGGCGGCCCGGGCAAAACCCGCGCGCGGATGCAGCGGCGCTTTCCGGCGGCGCGCGAGTCGGAGCCCACGGCGCAGATCGCGCGGATCGTCGTCGACATCGTGGCGCTTCTGGGCGGGCAGGCGCGCGACTTCGGCTATGTCGCGCTCGATCTCGGCGGCGTGGGTGAATTCAATCGCAAGGTCTACGCGGTCGCCCGCACCATTCCGCCCGGCCAGACGCTGACCTATGGCGATCTCGCCGGGCGTCTCGGTGACAAATCGCTGGCGCGCGATGTCGGTCAGGCGCTTGGACAAAATCCGTTTCCGATCATCGTGCCGTGCCACCGGGTGCTGGCGGCCGACGGCAAAACCGGCGGCTTCTCCGCGCCCGGCGGCGTCGACACCAAGCTCAGGATGCTGACCATCGAGCGCGCCCAGCCGGGCGGACCGACGCTGTTCGACGACCTGCCGCTCGTGCGCAAGCGCTAACCGATCCCGTCACCCTGACCCTGAGGCGCGAGGCGCGGTAAGGGCCGAGCCCCGGCAAGTCGGCTTTAGCCGACTTGCCCACAACAATCGGATGTTGGTAACCCGACATCCGCCGGCGACGGCCCGGCGGCGCCATCCTTCGAGGCTCGCGGCCATCGGCCGCTCGCACCTCGGGACGACGCAGCACCATCGACGCCGCGCCCGCGTTGATGTAAAGACCCTTCACATGCGATGGGGCAAAGGCGGCGCGCGTAGCTATCACCACGGCAACCTCAAGGAAGCCCTGGTGAATGCGGCGCTCGAATTGATCCGTGAGAAGGGCCCGGCCGGCTTTACCTTCGCCGAGGCGGCGCGCTGGGCTGGCGTGTCGCCGGCGGCGCCCTATCGCCATTTCCGCGACCGCGACGAACTGCTCTCGAGCGTGGCGCTGCAAGGTTTCGAGCGCTTCGCTGCCATGCTCACGACCGCCTGGAACGACGGCAAGCCGACCACCCGCAAGGCGTTCGACAATCTCGGCAAGGCTTATCTCGCCTTCGCCCGTACCGAGCCCGCGTACTATTCGGCGATGTTCGAGGCCGGCATTCCGCTCAACACCAATCCGGAATTACTGGCGGCGAGCGAGCGGGCTTTTGGCGTGCTGCGCACCGCGACCGAGACGCTGATCGCGGAGATGCCGCCGCGCGGACGGCCCCCGGCGCTGATGATGGCGCTGCATGTTTGGGCGCTGTCGCACGGCATCGCCTCGCTGTTCGGCCGCGGCGATGCGGCGCGCCGCGCGTTGCCGATGACGGCTGAGGAGTTGCTCGAAGCGGGCGTGCTCATCTATCTGCGCGGCCTCGGCGTCGAGCAAAGCTGACGTATGGCTCTGGCCATCCGCGCGCCACGCCCTATCTGATGTGTCGGACCGCGCCGCCGCATTGTGAAAGTTCCGGCACGACGATGTCAGGCCGTGCGCCTCTGTCGCACCTGGCTCCCTCAGCAGGTCTTGACAGCCCGCAAGGCTGGACGTATGTAAATGTTATTAACATTCACACGTGAGGGTCAGCCATGCCTATCACCGCCAAGCTCGACGAACTCGGACGCCCCGCCTGGATCGCCGCGATGATCCTCGGTTTCGTCATCTGGTGGCCGGTCGGCCTTGCCACCCTCGCGTTCCTGATATGGAGCGGACGAATGGGTTGCGGACACTACGGCCACTGGGAGAGCAGGATGGAACGCATGCAGCGCAAGATGGACTGGATGCGCTCGAAGATGACGGGCGGTTCGGCCTCGGGTCCCACCTGGGGTCCGCCGAGCGGCAACCGCGCCTTCGACGAATACAAGGCCGAAACGCTGCGTCGTCTCGAGGAGGAGCAGAAGGAATTCCGCGAGTTCCTGGAGCGGCTGCGTTTCGCCAAGGACAAGACCGAGTTCGATCAGTTCATGGCGGAGCGGCGCAACCGTCCGGCTGAACAACCGCAAGGTTGATCCGGCGCGTCCCCCAACAGCCGGATCGGACAAGGCCGCCCCTCGCGGGCGGCCTTTTCTTTTTATGAGCTGGGTTCAGCGCCATTGGTGCTTGCGCTTCATGTGCGATGCGCTAACCACTCCTTAACCACAATGGCGCTGTCTGGCGCGTGGCGGCCACGCGCTGGCGCCCTAGTTCGGTCAATTTTGGCGCAGATTTCCTCGCGCGGACGCGGGATTTTTGCCCCATGCAGGATTGGCCGGCACGCTGGCGGCGTAGCCGGGACTTTTATTCAAATCTGTGCGGCGCCGGTTGCCGGCGGACGAAGCGCACAGGCGAAAGGACGACTCAATGAATCCTGCCGACGTGGCACAGTCGGTTCTTCCACTCACATCGTCCGACCTTTCGCTGTTCACCCTGTTCTGGCACGCCCACTGGATCGTCAAGGCGGTGATGGTCGGCCTGCTGGTCTGCTCGGTCTGGGTCTGGGCGATCGCGATCGACAAGACCTTCCTTTATGCGCGCACGCGCCGCGCGATGGACAATTTCGAGGCGGCGTTCTGGTCCGGCCAGTCGCTCGAGGAACTCTACCGCTCGCTGTCCTCGCGCCCGAACCATTCCATGGCGGCGCTGTTCGTCGCCGCGATGCGCGAATGGAAACGCAGCTTCGAAAGCCCGGCCCGTTCCTTTGCCGGTCTCCAGACCCGGATCGAGAAGGTGATGGACGTCACCATCGCGCGCGAGGTCGAACGGTTGGAACGGCGGCTCCTGGTGCTCGCGACCGTCGGCTCGGCCGGTCCCTTCGTCGGCCTGTTCGGCACGGTCTGGGGCATCATGACGAGCTTTCAGTCGATTGCGGCGTCGAAGAATACGTCGCTTGCGGTGGTGGCGCCGGGCATCGCCGAGGCGCTGTTCGCGACCGCAATCGGCCTGGTCGCCGCCATACCGGCGACCATTTTCTATAACAAGTTCGCGGCCGAGGTGAACAAGCAGGCGCAGCGAATGGAAGGGTTCGCGGACGAATTCGCCGCGATCCTCTCACGGCAGATCGACGAGCGGGGAGTGGGATAATGGCCGCCAATGCCGGCACGCCGGTCATCGGGCATCGCCGTCACCGTCGCCGCGGCGTGATGAGCGAGATCAACGTCACGCCGATGGTGGACGTGATGCTGGTGTTGCTCATCATCTTCATGGTGTCGGCCCCCTTGCTCACGGTCGGCGTGCCGATCGACCTGCCGCAGAGCCAGGCCACCAGCCTCGACCAGGACAAGGAGCCGCTGACGCTGTCGGTGAACGACAAAGGGCAGGTCTTCCTGCAGAACAGCGAGATCAAGCTCGACGAGCTCATCCCCAAGCTCAAGGCGGTCGCCGAAGCGCGCGGCGGCACCGAGGCGCGCATCTACGTGCGCGGTGACAAGAAAGTGGATTACGGCACGGTGATGCGCGTGATGGGCCGCCTGTCGTCGGCGGGCTTCCATCGGGTTGCGCTCGTGACCGAGTTCGAGCAGGGCTCCTGACCGCGATGCAGATCGAGTTCAAATCGGCGTCGATCATCTCTGCCGGCCTGCATGCCGGCGTGCTGCTGTTTGCCCTGTTCACCTTCTCCGGGGCGACGCTCGAGGCGACGCCGCCGGAAGCGATGCCGATCGATCTCGTCAGCACCGAGGATTTCTCCAAGCTGGCGAAGGGCGCCAAGGACGCGCCCAAGGCCGAAATGCCGAAGCCCCTGGTCGAGAAGAAGGCCGAGGAGCCGAAGCCCGTCGAGGAGACGAAGCCGAAAGTCACCGAGAAAAAAGAAATCGAGGCGACCAAGGCCGAGCAGGCGGCGCCGCCGCCCGAACCCGAGAAGAAGCCCGATCCGATCGCCGAGAAGCTGAAGAAGGAGGATCAGCCGAAGCAGGCCGAGGCGGAGAAGACCAAGCCGATACCGCCGAAGAAACCGCCGCTGAAGCCGCAGCCCAAATTCGACGCCGACAAGATCGCCGCGCTGCTCGACAAGCGCGAGGCGGTGCGCGAGGCCTCGGCCGGCGCCACGCCGAACCAGACGCCGTCGCTCGGCGCCTCTAGAGGCACCGAGGCGCGGCTGTCCCAGACCGAGATCGACGCGTTGCGCGCGCGCCTGCGCGAATGCTGGAATCCGCCGGTCGGCGCGGCCAACGCCGCCGGCCTCTCGGTGGTCTTCCGCGTCCTGTTCAAGCGCGATGGCTCGCTCGCCGTTGCCCCGGCCCTGGTTCAGGGCCCGGCGTCCGAGCAAGGCCCGGTGCTGGCCGAAACGGCGCGGCGTGCGCTGCTGCAGTGCCAGCCTTATACGATGCTCAAGCCCGAGCACTACGAGATGTGGAAGGACATGGAAATCACGTTCGATCCGCGTGATATGTTTCGCAGTTGACCTCAAGACATTCGGCCAAAACATTCAGCCAAAACATTCAGCCATGAGCCATTCATTGAACCATCCGTTTTTTCCTCATGCGTCCCTGAATTTGACCCGCCGCCACATGCTGGTCGGCGCCGGAGCCGGGCTCGCGCTTGCCGCCGCCTCGCGCCCGGCCGCCGCGGTGCTGCGTCTCGACATCACGCAAGGCAACGTGCAGCCGATGCCGATCGCGTTGCCGGATTTCGTTCCCGGCGCGCCCGCCGAAAGCCAGATCGCGCGCGACGTCACCAACATCATCGCCGCCAATCTTCAGCGCAGCGGCCTGTTCGCGCCGATCAACCCGGCCGCCTACATCGAACACATCGCCAACACCGATGCGGTGCCGCGCTTTGCGGACTGGCGCGCGATCAACGCGCAGGCGCTGGTCGTCGGCCGCATCACCCGTCAGGGCGACGGGCGGCTGAAATCCGAGTTCCGGCTGTGGGACGTGTTCGCCGGCCAGCAGCTTACGGGCCAGCAGT
This sequence comes from uncultured Undibacter sp., assembly GCA_964576085.1. Lineage (GTDB taxonomy): Bacteria > Pseudomonadota > Alphaproteobacteria > Rhizobiales > Xanthobacteraceae > Pseudolabrys. The sequence continues at coordinate 8,636 of CAZNTY010000487.1, forward strand.
ATTTCACCACGCCCGACAACTGGCGCCGCGTCGCTCACATCATCTCGGATGCGATCTACGAGCGCCTCAC
>CAZNTY010000488.1:0-4071 GCA_964576085.1 uncultured Undibacter sp.
CCAGGCGCCGATGACGGCGCTGCCGGGCATGACCGACTACGGCCTCGATCTCGCGGTGATCGGCAACGGCCGCACCGCCGCGCTGCTCCAGCCGTCCGGCCGCATCGTATGGTGGTGCCTGCCGCGCTACGACGGCGATCCGGTGTTCTGCCGGCTGCTGTCGGGCGACGAGGAAAAAGGCTTCACCGACGTCGTGCTCGACGGCCTGGTGGAAATCCGCTCGGACTATATGCGCAACACGGCAATCGTCGTCACCGAGCTGATCGACCGCAACGGCGCCGTGGTCCGCATCACCGACTTCGCGCCGCGCTTCCAGACCTACGGCCGCACCTTCCGTCCGCCGCAGCTCATGCGGATCGTCGAGCCGGTCGCCGGCACGCCGCGCGTCACCATCCGCTTCCGCCCCACCCACCGCTACGGCGAGCCGGTTGCGTCGCGCTCGGCCGGCAGCAACCATATCCGGTTCTGGCGCGATGACGTGACGGTGCGGCTGACCACCGACGCGCCGCTGTCCTATATCGAAAGCGAGGCGCCTTTCGTCCTCACCCGCGCGCTGCACATGGTGTTCGGCGCCGACGAGCCGTTCGAAGGCAGCCTCGAAACGACCTGCCGCGAATTTGCCGACCGCACCCGCGACTACTGGCTCGAATGGGTCCGCCGGCTCGCTTTTTCGATCGACTGGCAGGACGAGATCATCCGCGCCGCCATCACGCTCAAGCTCAGCAATTACGAGGAAACCGGCGCGATCGTCGCCGCGCTCACCACCTCGATCCCGGAGGCGCCGAAGTCGGGCCGCACCTGGGACTACCGGTTCTGCTGGATGCGCGACGCGTTCTTCGTCGTCAGCGCGCTCAACCGCATCGGCGCGACCCGGACGATGGAAGACTTCATTGCCTATATCCTGAGCATCTCGGCAGGGCGCGCCGAGGCGATGCGGGCGCTCTACGGGGTGGTGCCGACCGACCTGCTCGAAGAGCGGGTCGCGCCGCTGCTCGCCGGCTATCGCGGCGACGGGCCGGTGCGTGTCGGCAACGCCGCCTGGGCGCAGGACCAGCACGACGTCTATGGCAGCGTGATCCTCGCCGCGACCCCGATGTTCTTCGACCGCCGCCTGCCAAAGCCCGGCGATGCCGCGCTGTTCAATCTGATCGAGCCGCTCGGCGAGCAGGCGGCGCGGCGCGCCACCACGCCCGATGCCGGCATCTGGGAATATCGCGGCCGCACCCGCGTGCACACCTATTCGGCCGCGATGTGCGCGGCGGGCTGCCAGCGGCTTGAGGCGATTGCCGCGCATCTCGGCCTGCCGGACCGCGCGCAGTATTGGGGCGCGATCGCCGCAAAGCTCACCGCGGAGCTGCTCGAGCGGTCGTGGTGCGCGAAGAAAAAATCTTTCGCCGGAGCCTTCGAAAGCGACGATCTCGACGCCAGCGCGCTGCTTTTGGCGGATTTGGGCCTCATTTCACCGGAAGACCCACGCTTTGCCAGCACGGTTGCGGCCATCGAGGGTGAACTTCGGCGCGGCCTGCACGTTATGAGGTATGTCACCGCCGATGACTTCGGCCTGCCGGACACGGCTTTTTTGATTTGCCGCTTCTGGCTGATCGATGCAATCTTCGCGCTGGGGCGGCGGGACGAGGCACGCGACATGTTCGTGGACGCGCTCCGCTTGCGGAATCGGTACGGGCTGCTGTCGGAAGACGTGCATCCCGTCACCGGCGAGTTGTGGGGGAATTTTCCGCAGACCTATTCGATGTCGGGTCTGATCCAGTCGGCCATGAAGCTGTCGCGCAGTTGGGGAGATCGGTATTGGCGCGGCTCGTCGTAATCTCCAACCGGGTGGCGTTGCCGGAACGCGGCAATGCGGCGGCCGGCGGGCTGGCGGTCGCAATCCGCGAGGCGCTGCGGAACCGGCATGGCATCTGGTTCGGCTGGAGCGGCAAGGTCGGGCTGCCGGGGCCGCCGAAGGCCTCCGAGCACGGCGGCATTTCCTACGTCACCATCAATCTCGCCAAGGACGACCATCGGGAGTTCTACAACGGGTTCGCCAACGGCGTGCTGTGGCCGATCCTGCATTACCGGCTCGACCTCGTCGAATACACGCGGCGCGATCTCGGCGGCTATCTGCGCGTCAACGACTATTTCGCCCGCAGCCTCGACCAGTTGCTCAAGCCCGACGACCTCATCTGGGTGCACGACTACCACTTCATTCCGCTGGCGCGGCTGCTGCGCGAGCGCGGCCACCACAACAAGATCGGCTTCTTCCTGCACATTCCTTTCCCGCCGCCCGAAATCCTCACCGCGCTGCCCAATCACGACCGGCTCATTCCCTCGCTCTGCCATTACGATCTGGTCGGCTTCCAGACCGACGTCGACGCGGCGAACTTCTCGCGCTACCTGGCGCAGGAATGCGGGCTGTCCTGGGCGAGCGGCAACAGCTTCCATTTCCACGACCGCACCGTGGAGTTCGGCGCGTTTCCGGTCGGCGTCGAGACCGAGAAATTCCACAAGCTGGCGCGCCGCGCGGTCGCCACCTCGTTCGTTAAGGAGGTGGCCGAGAGCCTGGCCGGCCGCGCGATGATCATCGGCGTCGACCGGCTCGATTATTCCAAGGGGCTGCCGCTGCGGCTCGAGGCATTCGAGAGTTTCCTCAAGCATTTCCCGGACTGGCGCGGCAAATGCACCTACCTGCAGATCACCCCGCGCAGCCGCACCGACATCCCCGAATACACCGAGATCGGCCGCAGGGTGGACGAGGTCGCCGGCCGCATCAACGGCGCCTATGGCGAGGCGAGCTGGACCCCGATCCGCTACGTCAACAAGGCGCACAGCCGCACCGCGCTCGCCGGGCTTTATCGCGAGGCGCGCGCCGCGCTGGTCACGCCGCTGCGCGACGGCATGAACCTCGTCGCCCAGGAATTCGTCGCCGCGCAGAACCCGGACGATCCCGGCGTGCTGATCCTGTCGCGCTTCGCCGGGGCGGTGCGCGAGTTCAAGGCGGCGCTGATCGTCAATCCGTACGACACCGAGGGTGTCGGCAACGCCATCAACCGCGCGCTGTCGATGCCGCTCGCCGAGCGGAAGAAGCGTCACGCCGAGCTGTTCCAGGTGCTCTCCGAGAACGATATCACGCACTGGGCCGACCGCTTCCTCGACGTGCTGAAGAAACCCTCGGTCGAGCCGGAGCTGCCATTGCGGCTGCGCGTGGTGTAGCCTCCCGTCATCCTTCGAGGCCCGATCGCTTCGCGACCTCGCGCCTCAGGATGACGGATCAGGAGCTGCGTTGCGCTTCAAATCCGGCGGCACCGCCTCGTCGGCCAGCATCGTCAGCGCCGCATCGAGCGGCAGCACCTGCTGCTTCTCCACGCCGTGGCGGCGCACCGACACCGTGCGCTCGGCCGATTCCTTCTTGCCGACCACGAGCTGCACCGGGATTTTCGCGAGCGAATGCTCGCGCACCTTGTAGTTGATCTTCTCGTTGCGCAGATCCGCCTCGACGCGAAGCCCCATGCGTTTCGCCTGCGCCACGACCTGCCGGGCGAAGTCGTCGGCGTCCGACGTGATGGTGGCGACCACCGCCTGGGTCGGCGCGAGCCACAAGGGCAGGTGGCCGGCATAGTGCTCGAGCAGGATGCCGATGAAGCGCTCCATCGAGCCGCAGATCGCGCGGTGGATCATCACCGGCGTCTTCTTCTGGCCGTCGGCGTCGATGTAGAAGGCGCCGAACCGCTCCGGGAGGTTGAAGTCGACCTGCGTGGTGCCGCACTGCCAGTCGCGGCCGATCGCGTCGCGCAGCACGTATTCGAACTTCGGCCCGTAGAACGCGCCTTCGCCCGGATTGATCTGGGTCTTGATGCGGTTCGACTGCGCCGCGATCTTTTTCAAGACGTCGTTCATCACCGCCTCGGCGTGGTCCCAGGCGGCATCGGAGCCGACGCGCTTCTCCGGCCGCGTCGACAGCTTCACCACGAGATCGCCCTCAAAGCCGAAGTCGGCATAAACCGACAGGATCAGCTCGTTGATCTTGAGGCACTCCTCGGCGAGTTGCTCCTCGGTGCAGAAGATGTGGGCGTC
>CAZNTY010000489.1:0-12943 GCA_964576085.1 uncultured Undibacter sp.
GCCCTTCAGAGCGGACGATGCGAGCAACTCCTTGAGCGCCGCCAGCTCGGCGGGCGCCAACTCCGAACTCATATCCAGCGCGCTTTGCCGCATGGCGTCCCCCCGATAATGGACTTTTATCTATCGCGGTCACTCGGTTGCCGCCACGGCTTTGCGCCTGGGCAACCGCCTTGGCAATAGACGTGCCGGGCTCGCGGAACCGCGCGTTCAGGTTAGGGCACGTTACGGACGCGCTCCCGACATGCCGATCATGGCTTTTGTCGTGGCGATGATCTCGTCGAAGGCAGCGTCCCACAGACGGCCGTTCTTGCCGATGACGATCGCGCCCGGATACCAGGGCACCGTGCGCGACAGATAAGGCCAGTTGCGGCGGAACAGGTCGTCTCTGACAAGAATCATGCGCTGTCCAAGCGCTCCGGCGAGGTGGGCGCCTGAATTGCTGATCGTGACGACGAGATCAAGGGCGGCGATCTGGCTGGCGAAGCGATCCATGTCCGTCATCTGGTCGACGCTCTCGTCGACCAGCAGCTTGTTTGTATCGCCGCCGCGCAGCACTGCGATATCCTTCGCAACGTCGCCGTACTGGAGTGAGACGAATTGCGCGGGCACTTCGGCGACCAAATGTGCCCAGTGGACGGGCGACGGCAGGTCCTTGCCGTAATGCAAGCTCCACCATGATATGCCGATCAGCGGCAGTGACCGGCCAGCCCGGTACCGCTCGCGCAGCGCGCGAGTCTGCGCCGAGTCAGCGATCAGCGGCACATAGAGTTTGGCGATCGTCGCCGCGTCGTAGCCGAGCGAGAATTTCAGGTCATCAATGTCGGCGTTGACCACCCTGCCCCGGACGTGGGGCGCCGGATCGGTACCGAACGGCAGCACCGTGATCTCGGGCAGGGTGCGCTGGAATAGCGGCACGACGCGCCGCTCGGCGATCAGGACTGCACGACCCGCGCGCGCCGCGGCGGCGCGGATATAGCCGGAGAGATCGAGGCCGGCGGCGACCGCCTGTCCTGCCTTCTCGACGAGATGGATGACCAGCGTGCCGTCGGGAATGTTCTCGCCGCGCCAGTCGTCCGGCTTCGAGCTGCCCGCGCGGGCCGCATGCAGCAATTCGACGCCGAATTGGTGCTCGTCGAGCCTCATGGCAGCGTGGCCGAGCTCGACCAGCAGCCGCGTGTCGTTCGCGCGCATGGCCGATTGCGCCAGCGGCCGCAACATCGCGTGCAGGCCGGCCCAGTCATGCCGGCTCAGCGCGGCGCGATAACGCGCATAGCCGATGACGCCGCGCGGATGTGTGACGAGTCGCCGCAACTGGCGGCGCGTCGTCTGCAGGGAATCACGGAACTGCCGCAGCAGAACGCGTCGGATGTCGGTCGTGTCGGAAGAACCCATAGTCGAGAACAACTCTACACTGCGCGCGGCGCCGGTAGAAGTTGACGGCGCCGCGGCGTTGCGTCTATTGCTCAAACACACGCCGAAAGGACAGTCGATGCTGCGCATCTTCATCGGTTGGGACCAGCGCGAACCGATCGCCTACGAGGTCGCCAGATTCTCGATCGAGAAGCGGGCATCGGTCCCGGTCGACATCAAGCCGATCAAGCTCCAGGAGCTGATCGACCGTGGCCTCTATTCGCGCAAGGTCGATCCGCTGGCCTCGACCGAGTTCACCTATAGCCGCTTCTTCACGCCCTACCTCGCCGGCTTCGAGGGCTGGGCGCTGTTCGTCGACTGCGACTTCCTGTTTCTCGGCGACGTCGCCGAGCTGGCGGCCTTCAACGATCCGTCGAAGGCGGTCTATTGCGTGCATCACGATTACCAGCCGACCGAGACCACCAAGATGGACGGCAAGGCGCAGACCACCTATCCGCGCAAGAACTGGTCGTCGTTCATGTGGTTCAACTGCGCGCATCCCTCGACGCGCAAGCTGACGCCGGAGGTGGTGAACCGCGAGACCGGCGCCTACCTGCACCGGATGCAGTGGGCGGCCGACAGCGAGATCGGCGAGATTCCCTACACGTGGAATTTCCTTGAGGGCTGGTACGATAAGTTCCCCACCGGCACGCCGAAGGCCGTGCACTTCACGCGCGGCGGGCCCTGGTTCGAGAACTGGAAGAATGTCGATTACGGCGACCTGTGGCTCGCCGAGGAAGCCGAGTTGCTGCGGGCACGGCCCGAGGCCGCCGCGCGTTAGCCGTCACTCTCCGAGAAAGTAACGTAGCGCGCGCTCGTACATGATTTCGCGCGAATGCTCGGCGACGACGCGCTCGCGCGCGCGTTGCAGCGCGCCGGGGTCCGGCGGCGACGCCGCGGCTGTCGTCATCGCCGCCGCGAGCGCCGCCGCGTTCTTCGGCGCCACCAGCGTCACGCCGTCGAGCCCGCGCGTGCATTCGGGGATGCCGCCGACCGGGCACGCGATCACCGGCAGGCCTGACGCCATCGCCTGCAGCAGCGCCTGCGGCACGCCCTCATTGGCGTAGGACGGCAGCACGAACACGTCGAACGCCCGCATGTAGTCGGCAACCTCGGTCTGCCGGCCGGCGAACGTCACTTGGCCGGCGAGACCGAGCGCGGCGACCTGCGTCTCCAGATTCTGCTGCTGCGGCCCATCGCCGACGATCACCACGTGCAGGCGCGGGTCGCCAGCCTCTTTCAGCGCGTCGAGCAGGAACGCATGGCCCTTCCACGAGCGCAGCGTCGCGACGATGCCGAACAGGATCTTGTCGCGCGGCAGACCGAGCGCCGTGCGCGCCGCCATCTTGTCGCCCGGCTGGAAGATTTCGGCGTCGATGCCGGTCGGCACCGCGGCGAGCCGTTCGCGCGGCATGAAACCGTCGGCCGACAGAGCCTCGACGATCGCCTCGCCGGTCGTCATCACGAAATCGGCCCCGCGATTGTAGACCCAGCGTGAGGCGAAGTTGCGTGGCACGCGTGCGCTGAGATGACGCGTGCGCACGACGCGTGGCCGCGGCGCAAGACCAATGCGGGCAAGCGCCACCAGCCAGCTGTCGACCGAGGAGTGCGGATTGACGACGTCCGGCTTCCAGTCTTTGAGAAGACGGCGCACCGCCAGCACGCCCGACAGGTTGCGCTTCTTCAGCGGCAGAAGCGTAACCGGTACGCCGAAGCGCGCGGCGTTGGCCACGATCTCGCTGTCACGATTGGCGGCGACCATCACCTCGTGGCCGCGGGCACGGAAAAACTGCGCCTCGGTGAGGATGCGGAGCTCCTGCCCGCCCCAGCCGACCGAGGCCTCGGTGTGCAGGATGCGCAGCGTACGTTGCGGGGCCGTCATGCCAGCTCCCGGTAGAGGGCCAGCCAGCGCGCGGTGGCCTCGGCGAGATCGAAGCGCGGCGCCAGTGCAACAGCGGCCTGACCCGCCTCGGCGCGCCGGCCGAGCACCTCGAGGAGACCCTGCGCAATCGCCTCCGGCGCGCGCGTCACCACGGCGCCCGCCCCGCTGTCGCGGACCGCATCGGCGGCCCCCGTGTCGGCCGTCACCACCAGCGGCAGGCCGCAGGCCAGCGCCTCCAGCGCCGCGTTCGGCATCGGATCGTAGAGCGACGGCAGCGCAAACATGTCCGCGGCATGATAGACCGCGAGCGGCTGCTCGACGCCGCCCAGCACCTGCACGCGACGACTGAGGCCGAGCACTTCCACGCGGCGGCGCAGCGCACCAAGCTGACGGTCGCGACCAGCGACCAGCGCGTGGATGTAGCGGCACTCCAGCAGCGCCAGCGCCGCGACCAGCTCGAACGCGCCCTTGCGCTGGAAGCCTGAGCCGACGAAGGCGACCACCGGACTGTCGGGATCAAGCCCAAATTGAGCCCGCGCCGCGGCGCGCTCAGCAGCCGTGGACGGACGGAAGCGCGCTCGATCGACACCGTTCTCGATGGTGCGGATGCGCGTGGCCGGCACACCGAGCCAGTCGGCAATCTCGCGCGCGACCAGTGCACTGTTGGCGACGAAAAGCGTGTCGGTGTCGCGCGCCATGCGGCGCTCGGTATCGGCTACCAGACGGTGCATGCGATCGAGACGCCGAATCATCGCCCGCAGCGGTCCATATTCGCGGCCAAGCCGCGCCAGCCAGGCGGCATGGACGCCATCGCCGGCGCGGAAAATATCGGCGGTCAGCAGCCGCTCGTGGGTTTGCACCAGATCGAATTGGCCGGCGCGGACAATGGCGGCGGCCTCGCGCTGGAAATGCGCGAGCTTGCCCGCCCGCGTCAGCCCGCCCTGCGGCACGGTAATATGCCGGATTGCGCCTGACGCACCGGGCCACGATTCAGAAATGATGGTCACCTCGTGCCCCGCACGAGCCAGTTCGTCCGCGATGGTCTCGATGAACCGCTCGGCGCCGCCGAATTGCGCGTGCCGCCTGCGCACAATGGCGAGCTTCACGGTCGCTCCCAGCCTACGGCGAGATAGCGCCAGAAGCTCTCCTGCGCTCGCGCCAGCGCCGCGACCAGTCCGCGCGAACCGTCGAGCAGCCCGAGCTGGAGAAAGTAGCACTTGAGGAATGTGAACAGGCTGCGCAGCAGCGCCGAGCCGAGCCCGCCGCGCGCGCCGCGGCCGCGCCGCGCCTGCGCCGACAGCAGTGCGTAGCGCCGCTGCTTGGCGAGCACGTCGTCGATGGTGCGGTAGCTCATGTGCAGCATGTCGGCGCGCAAATCGCCGATGCTACCGTCGACCAGCAGTTCCTCATGCACAGCGTCAGCACTGAAGCGCGCCGCCGCGCGCCGCGCCAGCCGCAGCACGTGGTCCGGATACCAGCCGCCGTGCCGCAGATAGCGGCCGAGGAAATAGGTCCTGCGGTTGATGCGATAGCCGTCATGGGCACCGCTCGCCGTCGCCGCAATGATCTCCTGGGCCAGCGCCTCCGGCACACGCTCGTCGGCATCGATCGACAGTACCCATTCGCCGCGCGCGGCGTCGAGCGCCGCCTGCTTCTGCGGCCCGAAGCCGGCAAAATCAGGCTTCTGCACCACCCGCGCGCCAGCCCGCGCCGCGATTGCCGCGGTGTCGTCTGTGCTGGCCTGGTCGACCACCACGATCTCATCGCAGAACGACAGTGACCCCAGGCAATCCGACAAATTCGCTGCCTCGTTATGCGTGATGATGATGGCGCTCAATTGCAGGCCCGCCTTGGCATTGGCGGCGCGCGCGGCACTATCCGTGATCGATGTTCGGCTCATGAGATCGCCCAAGCCGCATTATGGGGCGCGGCGCGGCAATGTCGAAGGGAATCCGGCGGCGTCACGCCTTGTGGAATTTCTGCGCCAGCGCCTCGGTGCCGCGCGCGAGAATTCCGGCATCCACGCCAACCGCGGTGAAGATCGTGCCGAGCTCGATGCAGCGCGCCGCGAAGGCATTATCGGGCGTCAGAATGCCGGCCGGCTTGCCGCAGGCGCGGATGCGGCGGATGGCGTCCTCGATCGTCGCGATCAGTTTCGGATTGCCGAGCTCGCCGGCAATGCCGAGGCTCGCCGCAAGATCGGCCGGGCCGATGAAAATGCCATCGACGCCCTCGATGGCCGCGATCGCCTCGAGCTGCCCCAGCGCTTCTTGCGTCTCGACCTGCACCAGCAGGCAAAGCTCATCGGCCGCGACTTTGGCGTAGCCGGGAATGCGGCCAAAGCGGGTCGCGCGCGTCAGGCCGGCGACCCCGCGGATGCCCTGCGGGGCGTAACGCATCGCGCGCACGGCGGCGCGCGCCTCATCGGCGTTCTGGACATAGGGAATGAGCAAGGTCTGCGCGCCGAGATCGAGGATGCGCTTGATGAGGACCGGATCGTTGCTGGCCGGACGCACCACCGCCGACACATCGTAAGCCGCGATCGTCTGGAGCTGCGGCAGCAAAGATAGCGGATCGGTTGGCGAGTGTTCGGTATCGAACAGCAACCAGTCGAAACCAGAACCTGCGACCGCCTCGGCGACATAGCTGCCCGGCAGGCTGCACCACAGCCCGATCTGCTGGCGGCCTTCGCGCAAGGCGCGCTTGAAACGATTTTGCGGAAGCTTCACGGGATGCTCATGACGAAAATGGCGCGCCCGAAGAGATTCGAACTCCTGACCCCCAGATTCGTAGTCTGGTGCTCTATCCAGCTGAGCTACGGGCGCCGGTGCCGTCGCCGGTCAGGCGCGGACCGGGGCATAGCTATCGTCTCGGCCATCCATTGGCAAGGCTGCGGCCGGCAACCGCGTGCGGCGCGCGACAGCAGAGACGACGCCGGGAACCAGCGCCGCGGCGCCGAAAATCAGGCCGCGTCCGGTTCGGCTCGCCCCAAGCCGCGCAATCGTGCCCGCAATCCGGACCGGCCGACGGGTCAGCGCCCGCGCGGCGGCCAAATAGTCGGCGGCCGAACGGCGGCAGAGAATGTGGTCCGCCGCCAGCGCGCCGGACGCCACAGCGATGGCCAGCCCGTCGCCGGTAAACGGCGGGATATGCGCGAGCCGGTCGCCCACCCGGAACGCTGTCGGCGCAGCTTCGTCGTCAAGATGGCCGCCTGCCGGGCACACCACCGCCAGCGGTCTTTCGAACACAGGCGTGGCGCCGTCGAGGTGAGCGGCGAGAGATGGCGAAGCGGCCTCAAGATGCACTCGCAACGCCGGCCAGCCACGGCCGACCCTGGCTGCAAGGTCGCGCGGCATGACCAGACAGAGATTGGCAAGGCCGTCCTCGATCAATTCGAGGCCGACGTAAGAACGGTCCAGCACGAACAATTCGACGCGGCGCACCAGCAAGGCCTGTGCCGACTCGACAAGCCGCAAATGGATTTTCAGGCCGACCAACGATCCGTCGCGATGGTCCTCGATGCCGCGGAGTCCTTGCTTGCCGGTCGCCACGACGAGATGATGCGCCGATACCGTTTGTCCATCGTCACAACGCACCATCCACAGTTTGTCCTCGCGCGTGACACGCGATACGGCGACACCGCACCGCACCTGCGCGCCCATCTCCGCCGCGCACGCGAGCAGCGCTTGGTCGAGCTGATAGCGCGAGAGCGACAGCGCATGGAACGGCAGCGGCGCCGTTGCCGCGCGCCGCGCGACATGAATCGCGACATGCTCGATCGGCACGGCACCGCGCGCGACCGGATCGACGCCCAGCCGGCGCAGGATCGCCTGCGTATCGATGCTGAGGAATTCACCGCACACCTTGTGATGCGGTGCGGCCGAGCGTTCTAATAAGATCACCTCCCGGCCGGCCGTGGCCAAACGACAAGCCGCCGCTGCGCCCGCCGGGCCGCCGCCGACCACCACGGTCTCAACGGCAGTCATTTCAACCGCCCGATCACGAAGCGGAACATGAACCAGCGCAAATCGACGGTCGCCGCCGGGATACCGGCAGCCGCGATGCATGCCTCCCATTCAGGTCTCGTCAGCGAGCGCGCCACCGAAACACGACCATCGTGGACTACGACCGGGTGCAATCGCAGCACAGGACCTGCGAGCGCGATGAAGTAGAACGGCATGATGCTGCGTTGGAGATCGTAGATCACCCAGCCACGGCGCGCAATCTGTTCCATGACGCGCAAGAAGTGCGGAATCATTTCGTCCGACAGATGATGGGTGACCAGGCTCGTCACCACGAAGTCGACCGGTGTGGTAGGCTCGAAATTGAAGACGTTGACGGCGTGATAGCCGATGCCGTCATCGTTCGGCGTTGCCGCGCGCGCAACGTCAACCACCTGCGCGCTGAGATCGATGCCGATCAGCTTGAACAGACGGCCGCGCTTTTTGGCCCAACCGCGGATCGCGCGCAGCAGGTCGCCATAACCGCAGCCGATGTCGAGCAGCGTCAGCGGCTTGTCCGCCGGCAGGTGGCGGGTCGCGCGGTCAAGCCAGCGCAACACCGGCCGGTGCCCCTGCATCAGGCCATTGAAGCGCGCGAGGTCCCGCAGAATTGGTTCAAGTTCGACAGCAGGAATTGGATCATCGAGGACTTCTGCCTGATAGCTGCGCCGATCGCGGTGGAAGGCCGGCGGTGCGCGGTTCGACGGCATGTCCGTCACCCGACGGTGCGGAACAGCATGGTTTCCGCGGTCAGCCCGGGCCCGAACGCCATCGCACAACCTCGGACGCCGCGCGCCGCCCGGCGCAGCATCGCCTCCAGCACGAACATCACCGTTCCCGATGACATATTACCGTAGCGCCGTAGCACCTCGCGCGACGCCGCAAGCGCCTCCGGCGCCAGCGCGAGGGCGCGCTCGACCGCATCAAGCACCGTGCGGCCACCCGGATGCACGGCCCACAGATCGATGGCGCGGACATCGGTGCCATCGAGGATATCGCTGGCGCTATCCTGCAAGGCGTCGCGGATGGTGCCAGGCACTTGGCCGGACAGCACCATGTCGAAGCCGAAGTCGCGGATGGTCCAGGTAATCATGTCGCCGGTTCCGGGAACGACCACGGCGCGGAAGCGGTCAAGCGCGATACCTTCAGGCTCAGCGGTGACGAGCGCGGCCGCGCAGCCGTCGCCGAACAGCAGGAACGACAGCACCTGATCGATCTGTGCAGTCTCCTGCAGATGCAGCGTGCACAGCTCGAGATTGAGCACGAGCACGCGCGCTTGCGGTTCCGAGCGCACGATATGCCGCGCCAGCTTGAGCGCGTTGATCGCAGCGTAGCAGCCCATGAAGCCGATCATGGTGCGCTCGACCGAGGTCGGCAGCCCGCAGCGCGCGACCACCTCAAAATCGAGCCCCGGCGCGGAGAAACCGGTGCAGCAGGTGATCAGCAGATGCGTGATGCGCCTGCGGTCGGCACCGAGGTCGAGCCGCTCGACAGCCGCCTGCGCCAGCACCGGCGAACACCGCTCGAACATCCGCATGCGCGCCGCGGTATCGGGAAAGGCTCCCGGCCGGTAGAACTCGTGGGCGTTGACGGCATCACCGGCACCGCCGCCGTGCGGCGCCAACACCGAATAACGATGCTCGATGCCCGACAGCACCGCCATCCGCCGGAACACGGACGCGCTGCGCCGGTCATTTTCAAAAAGCGACTGGGCGAAGACGTGGAACGTGTCGTGGATATCATACGGCGGCACCGCGGTCGCAACGCGATTGATAAAGGCCTCCGTCACACTCGACCTCCACATCCTCAAGGCTACAACCCCGAAGATGGACGACCTATCCCGACGCGAAAGAAATTTTTTGATCAGGCGCTGGCGCGCGTATCACGCCGCGTGTCAAGCCGGACGGGATCATCCGGAATAGTGATGCGGAAGGTTGCGCCGATCGTGCCTTCGATCAGCCTGATGTCGCCGCCATGCGCGGCGGCAAGCTCTGCGGCGATCGCCAGCCCGAGCCCGGTGCCGCCGGCGCGGGTCGAGCCCTGGAAGGCCTCGAACAGATGGGCGCGGGCCCTTTCCGATATGCCGGGCCCGGTGTCGGATACCTCGATCACCACAACGGCGCCTTCACGCCGGCCAGTAATGCGGATCTGGTCTCGTGCCGGATCGTGCGCGCCACGCGCCTCGAGCGCCTGCATGGCATTGCGGGCGACATTGACGAGAATGCGGAATAATTGGTCGTGGTCGGCGTCGACCGTCAGGCCGCGTTCAACCGAAACGATCCAGCGAATCGGCACGTCGAGGCTGAGCCCGAGCGCCTCGTGCACCTCCTCGATCAGTGGTTCGAGCGGCAGTATTTTGCGCTCGGGCGGCGGCTCCTGCGCCGCGCCGTAGGACAGCGTCGACTGGCAGAACGCAATCGCGCGCTCGAGCGCGTGCATCAGTTTCGGCGCGAAGCGTTGCACCTTCGGATCGGGCGAGCCGGACAGTTGGTCGGAGAACAACTGGGCCGCCGCCAACAGATTGCGCAGGTCGTGGTTGATCTTGGAGACGGCGAGGCCGAGCGCCGCCAACCGGCTCTTTTGATGCAGCATCGAGGCAATGTCGCGCTGCATCGCCGCCAATTCATTCTCATTCGTGCCAATCTCGTCGGTACGGCCCGAGGCTACGATGACGCGCGAGGGATTTTCGGGATCGCGACGGAACGCCGTCATGTTCTCGGTGATCCGGCGCAGCGGCCGCACCAGCAGATAATGGAGTGCAAAGAATACCAGCGTCGCGGTGAAGCCGGAGATCATCAGCGACACCAGCAGGATTGTGCCGGAAAAACCCAGCATTGCCTTGGCGAGCGGCGCCTCATCGAGCACAACCTCGAGAAAGTCGCCGCCCATCGGGGCCTGGCCGACCAGCCGGATGACGTCATCCGGCCGGGAGAGCAGCATGCTGTCGAATGCGTCGACGATGCTGCGTAGCCATGACACATCACGCATGTCGACCTGTTGCGCGATATTCGACGGCACATTGTTGGCCGCCAGCAGCTTGCGCTGCGTGCCCATCTTGATGGCGACGGCGCGCGCGCCGATGCTGCTCAGCACCTGCTTGGCGAGGCTCTCGGGCACCATGCCGCTCGGCGCCGCCTCAAACACCAGCGCCGCGGTATAGGCCGCCGCCAGCCGGTCGTTGAGCCAGTTAAGCCGAAAGTTCGCGATCGACGGCACGTAGATCAGGATTTCCGCCACCATCACGAACAGGACGGTGAGGACGAGCAGCTTACCGGACAGCCCGAACCGCACTTCGCGCTCGGGCGAGGAAGCCGGGTGCGCCTCTGGGACAGCATCCTCGGTCAATGGGACCTCGTTTCCGGCCTGGGTATCGCCCGGGATCATTTCGAGCACGGTAACATGGCGATGATGCGACGTGCTTCAAGACCCCGTCAAACAAGCCTTCCAGGGCTTCCGGCGGACCGCCGATCGCATTGACGGCCCGGGGACCCTCCCGTATAAGCCGCCAACCGTGCGCCGATCCGGGCTTTGTGGCCTGTCGGCGTAGGTTTGGCGGCCTTGCGCCGTAAATTTCCCCTCGCCACGACCAGCGGAGAACGTTTCGTGAAGCGGACATATCAACCGAGCAAACTGGTGCGCAAGCGCCGTCACGGATTCCGCGCCCGGATGGCGACCAAGGGCGGCCGCAAGGTCGTCAATGCACGCCGCGCACGCGGACGCAAGCGCCTGAGCGCGTGAGGGGTGCCCTCGAAACGGCCGGATCGGCTGGCTCTATGTTGCGCTTGAAAGAACGGGCCGACTTCCTAGCCGCCGCCGGCGGCAGCAAGGTGCCGGCCGGGGCCTTCGTGTTGCAGTCGCGCGCGCGGAACGATCGTGGTCCGGCGCGTATCGGATTTACGGTGACGAAAAGAGTCGGCAACGCCGTCGAGCGCAATCGCATCCGCCGACGGTTGCGCGAGGTGGCGCGGCTGTCGAACCAAGGCTTGATGCAAGCGGGGCACGATTACGTTCTGGTTGGACGGCGCACGGCACTCAACATGCCATTCGATAAGATGACCGACGAATTCGCACACGCGCTGCGGCGCCTGCACGCGGAACGCAAAGACCCGGTACAGACGCAATGAACGATTCAAAAAACACCATCCTCGCCATCGCCCTTTCGGCGGTGGTGTTGATTGCGTGGCAGTATTTTGTCGGCATGCCGCAACTGCAGAAGCAGAAGCAGGAGGTCGCGCAACAGCAGCAGGCGCAGCAGGGCGCACCGCAGCAGGGCGCGACCGTGCCCGGGACAGCGCCGACCGTGCCCGGGACAGCGCCGACGGTGCCCGGGGCAGCGCCGGCCGTGCCTGGAGCCGCGCCGGTGCCCGGGGCGGCGCCGGCCGTGCCTGGAGCGGCACCGACCGCGCCGCCGGGGCAGAGCACCGCGCTCCCCGCGCAGCCGATGACGCGCGAGGCCGTGCTCGCCGCCTCCCCCCGCATCCCGATCCAGACGCCGAGCCTCGCCGGCTCGATCGCGCTCAAGGGCGGCCGCATCGACGACCTCGCGCTCACCAAATACCGCGAGACGGTCGACCCGAAGTCGCCCGCCATCATCCTGCTGTCGCCGTCCGGCACCGGCGACCCGTTCTACGCACAGTTCGGCTGGACCAACGCGCAAGGATCGCAATCTGGAACCACCGTCAAGCTGCCCGGCGACGACACGCTGTGGACGCAACAGGGCTCCGGCGCGCTCGACGTCGGCCACCCGGTGACGCTGACGTGGGACAACGGCGACGGCCTCGAATTCAAGCGCACCATCGCGGTCGACGACAAATACCTGTTCACGATCAAGGACGAGGTCGCGAACAAAAGCCAGACGCCGGTCACGCTCTACCCCTACGCGCTGATCTCGCGCCACGGCACGCCGCACACGCTCGGCTACTACATCCTGCACGAGGGCCTGATCGGCGTGCTCGGCGACAAGGGCCTCCAGGAAATGACCTACAAGAAGATGGAGGACCTGAAGCCCGACGCGCAGGGGCTGAAGCGCGAGACCTTCGACGTCACCAACGGCTGGCTCGGCTTCACCGACAAATACTGGGCGACCGCGCTGCTGCCGTCGACCGACGCGCACCTGAAGGCGCAGTTCTCGACCGGCCTGATCGGCAAGACGCCGACCTACCAGACCGACTACCTGCTCGACGCGCGCACCATCGCGCCCGGCGCCACCACGACGGCGGACGCCCGCCTGTTCGCCGGCGCCAAGGAGGTCGCGACCATCAACGACTACGAGAAGTCGCTCAACCTCAACCGCTTCGACCTGGTGATCGACTGGGGCTGGTTCTACTTCATCACCAAGCCGATGTTCGTGGTGATCGACTGGTTCTACCGGCTGGTCGGCAATTTCGGCATCGCCATCCTGCTCGTCACGGTGCTCATCAAGGCGGCGTTCTTCCCGCTCGCCAACAAGTCCTACGCCTCGATGGCGAAGATGAAGGCGGTGCAGCCGCAGATGCAGGCGCTGCGCGAGCGCTATCCGGACGACCGCCAGAAGCAGCAACAGGAACTGATGGAGCTCTACAAGCGCGAGAAGATCAATCCGCTCGCCGGCTGCCTGCCGATCGTGATCCAGATCCCGGTGTTCTTCTCGCTCTACAAGGTGCTGTTCATC
>CAZNTY010000490.1:0-2596 GCA_964576085.1 uncultured Undibacter sp.
GCACCCGGCCCGGCGCCACGGATGGCGCCGGTGGCGGCGCCGTCGCTGCCGCCGGCACAGGCGCTGCCGCCGCAAGGCGCGCCCGCGCCCGGTGGCAAGCGTTCCGATGCCTTCGACCCGTCGCAGCATCCTGACGCGCCCGGCGTGCCGCGCGCGCTGGGCGGCGCGGCGGCGATGCCTCCGCCGCAGGCCGCCGCTTCGGTCGGCGCGCCCGGCGGTCGCGATCCGGGCGCCCCGCTCGACCTCTCGACCCTGAGCAGCGTGCCGGCGACGCAGACCGTCAGCGCCGATCCGAACGGCGCGCTGCCGGCGCCGCCGCCCCGCAACACCAGCAGGACCGGTGCCCAGCTTGCAACCCTGCCGCCGACGGGCAACCCGAAGGACGAATACGACCTCGCCTACGGCTACGTGCTGCACAAGGACTATGCGCTGGCCGAGAAGGCCTTTGCCGACTTCCTGCGCAAGAACCCGAACGACAAGATGGCGCCGGAGGCGCACTACTGGCTCGGCGAGAGCTTCTTCCAGCGCCAGCGCTACCAGGACGCCGCCGATTCCTATCTCGTCGTGGTGCGCAATTATGAGAGCTCCGAGAAGGCCCCGGACTCTCTGCTCCGCCTCGGTCAGTCGCTCGCCGCGCTCGGCCAGAAGGAGATGGCCTGCGCCTCGCTCGGCGAGGTCAACCGTAAATATCCGCGCGCCTCGGCGGGCGTGAAGCGCGGTGTCGCCGCCGAGCAGAAGCGCATCCACTGCTAAATCCCTCCCCGCTGCGTGGGGAGGGATAAAGCTGATAGCTTGCGCTCGTGAGCAACAACTCCCCGATTTCGTCTGCCGAAGCCGTCGCCCTGTTCGGCGATCTCGCGGCATCACGCGGCCTGCTGCTGGCCGTGTCGGGCGGACCCGATTCGACCGCGCTGTTGTGGCTCGCCGCGCGCTGGCGAAAAGCGCTGAAACGAAAGCCGACGCTGATGGCCGTCACGGTCGATCACGGCCTGCGCAGGGAATCGAAACGGGAAGCCGCCGACGCCGGCAGGCTCGCGAAGACGCTTGGCGTCGCCCATCGCATCGTCCGGTGGACCGGTGTCAAGCCGGCCTCCGGCATCCAGCAGGCGGCGCGGCAGGCGCGGTATGCGCTTCTCGTCGCCGCGGCGAGGACAGCCGGCGCAACTCACATCCTCACAGCCCATACGCTCGACGATCAGGCCGAGACCGTGCTGATGCGCATGGCGCGGGGCAGCGGCATCGGCGGCCTTGGCGGCATCGCGCGAACGAGTCAAATCGACGGCTTGGTGCTGGTGCGGCCCTTCCTCGACATTCCGAAGGCGCGGCTGGTTGCCACGCTGAAGGCGGCGAAAATTCCGTACGCCGAAGATCCCTCGAACACCGATCCGAGGTTCACCCGCGCCCGCCTGCGTCCGCTGCTGGCGCGGCTGGCGCAGGAAGGCCTCGACGCGCACCGGCTCGCGACCCTGGCGCGCAGACTTCGCCGCGCGGACGCCGCGATCGAGGCCGAGGTCGACCGCGTCATGGCGGCCTCCGTGGCGACGGGCGAGGCGGGAGCCGGCCTGTCGGCGGCCGATTTCGCCCGGCTGCCGGCGGAAGTCGCCTTGCGTATCCTCGGCCGCCTCGTGACGCGGTGGGGGAACGAGGGGCCGGTCGAACTCGGCAAGCTCGAGGCCCTGGCCGCGGCGGTGCTTTCCGCAGCCGCCCGGCCGTCAGGAACGCCGTTCCGGCGGACCCTGGCCGGGGCCCTGGTCACGGTCGCCGGCTCCGACTTGCGGGTGGAACAGGCGCCGCCGCGTCGTTCGCGGCCCTTAACCACGCGCCGAAAGGCCGCAGTAAAGCGGCAAAAAGCGCGGTAAAATGCTTAGTGCGGTTGGCCTTCAGGCCATTGGCAGGGGTGGCGACCGTGCCTACATTGTCCGGTGGCACGGACGTTAAGCCGCCATGAAGCTGAGGCCTTTAAGTTAAGGGCGTGGTTTGCCGCACTGACCCTTAAGGACACGGAATGAACGCCAATCTCCGCAACTTCGCCCTTTGGGTCATCATCGTCCTTCTGCTGCTCGCCTTGTTTGCGCTGTTCCAGAACCCGGGGCAACGCACGACCTCGCAGGATATTTCCTTCTCGCAACTGCTCACCGAGGTCGATCAGGGCCGCGTGCGCGACGTGGTCATCCAGGGGCCGGACATTCACGGCACCTTCTCGGACGGCCGCGCCTTCTCGACCTATGCGCCGAGTGATCCCGGCCTGGTGCAGAAGCTCTACAGCAAGGGCGTCTCCATTACCGCGCGGCCGCCGTCGGACAACGTGCCGTGGTTCGTCTCGCTGCTCGTCTCGTGGCTGCCGTTCATCGCGCTGATCGGCGTCTGGATTTTCCTGTCGCGGCAGATGCAGGGGGCCGGCGGCAAGGCGCTCGGCTTCGGCAAGTCGCGCGCGAAATTATTGGCGGAGGCGCATGGCCGCGTGACGTTCGACGATGTCGCCGGCGTCGAGGAAGCCAAGCAGGACCTGCAGGAGATCGTCGAGTTCCTGCGCGACCCCGGCAAATTCCAGCGGCTCGGCGGCCGCATTCCGCGGGGCGTGTTGCTGGTCGGCCCT
>CAZNTY010000491.1:0-3153 GCA_964576085.1 uncultured Undibacter sp.
GGTTGAACTGGTGCGAAGCTGCGCACGCGTCGCGCGTTCGGCGAGCAGCAGCGCCGATAGCGCCGAGGCGCAGATCTACACCTTCTTGCCCGCGGTTGGCGGCGCCGGCGTCACCACGCTCGCGATCCAGACCGCGCTGCTGCTGCTCAACAGCGGCGGCCGCTCGCGGCCATCGACCTGCCTGGTCGATCTCGACTTCCAGCATGGCGCCGGCGCCGATTATCTCGACCTCGAACCGCGTCTGGACCTGAAGGAAATCGAGCCCCGGCCGGAACGGCTCGACCGCCAGCTTCTCGAGATCCTGCTTTCGCATCACTCCTCGGGTTTGGAGCTGATCGCGGCCCCGAACCGGCCCGCGGAGATGCGGACCTTCGATCCGGACATGGTGACGCGGCTGCTCGATCTCGTATCGTCGAACTTCGAATACGTCGTCATCGATATGCCGCGCACCTGGTTCTCGTGGACCGACAACGTGCTGCTTGGCACCAACAAGCTCTTCATCGTCAGCGAAATGACCGTTCCCAGCGTCCGGCAGGCCAAGGGCCTGGTCGCTGCGATCCGCGAACGGCTGGGTGACGGCCCGCAGCCGCGCGTGCTGGTCAATCGCTTCGAGCAGCGCATGTTCGATTCCGGCCTCAAGAAGTCCGATGTCGAACAGGCATTGGGCGAAAGCTTCGCCGGCGCAATTCCCAACAACTACCGTCTGGTGCGCGAGGCGATCGACCGGGGCGTGCCGATCGACGAGGTGAAGCCCGGCAACAACGTCTCGACGCAGCTCAAGAAGCTGATTGCGCCGCAGGGCGCCAAGGCCTCGGCGCCGGCCAGCTTGGTGAGCAA
Organism: uncultured Undibacter sp.; assembly: GCA_964576085.1. Lineage (GTDB taxonomy): Bacteria > Pseudomonadota > Alphaproteobacteria > Rhizobiales > Xanthobacteraceae > Pseudolabrys. Next base: position 838 of record CAZNTY010000491.1, read on the forward strand.
GCTCGGCTTCTCTCTGGCGAAAAGCGCATGAGTGGTCGCTTCTCAGTCCGCCGCGGTTCTTCCGCCCCCCAGGCGCAGCACGTCGAGGCGCCGCCGCTTGCGCCGGAGTCGATGTCCTGGATGGCGACGGCCGCGCCCGAACCGGTCAAGGAGAAGCTGCCGGCGGAGCCCGCCAATCCGCTGCTGACCGACAAGTTCCTCGACGCCAAGGTGCGGCTGCACCGCCGGCTGATCGAGGAGATCAACCTGTCGGCGCTGGAAAAGCTGCCCGAAGATGAGATGCGGGCGCATATCCAGCAACTCGTGACGCAGCATGTTGTTGCCGAGCGGCTTGCGCTCAATTCGGCTGAACTCAACGAGTTCGTCTCCGAAAGTCTCGACGAGATGACGGGTCTCGGCCCGCTCGAGCCGCTACTGAAGGACCCGAGCATCAGCGACATCCTGATCAACGGCCACGAGGCGACATTCGTCGAACGCGGCGGCCTGCTCGAGCCGGTGGCCTGCCGGTTCAAGGATGAAGCCCATCTTCTTCGCATCATCAACAAGATCGTCTCGGCAGTCGGCCGCCGGGTCGACGAATCGCATCCGCTGTGCGACGCCCGCCTGCTCGACGGTTCCCGTGTCAACGTCGCGGTCCGCCCAATCGGGGTCGATGGCCCGCTCGTGTCGATCCGTAAGTTCTCCAAGAAGCCGTTCAACCTGAGCAAGCTCGTCGATATCGGCGCACTCGTGCCGCCGATGGCCGAGCTTCTGGCCGCGGCGGTGAAGTGCCGCATCACCACCATCATTTCCGGCGGCACCGGCTCCGGCAAAACCACCATGCTGAACGCGCTGTCCGCCTTCATCTCGGACAAGGAGCGCCTGATCACCATCGAGGACGCGGCCGAGTTGCAGCTTCAGCAACCCCATGTCGCGCGCATGGAGACGCGGCCCCCCAACATCGAAGGCAAGGGCGAGATTCGCCAGCGCGAGCTGGTCAAGAACGCGCTACGTATGCGCCCCGAGCGCATCATCCTCGGCGAGTGCCGCGGCGAAGAAGCCTTCGACATGCTGCAGGCCATGAACACCGGCCACGAAGGCTCGATGGCGACCATCCACGCCAACAATCCGCGCGAGGCGATCTCCCGCCTTGAGCAACTCGTCGGCATGGCCGGCCTGCCGATGACGATTCCCTCGATCCGCGGCCAGATCGCCGCCGCCGTACGCATGATCGTACAGCTTCAGCGCCTGTCCGACGGCAAGCGCCGCGTCACCTCCGTCGCCGAGATCACCGGCATGGAGGGCGATATCGTGCAGATGCAGGAAATCTACAAATACGTACGCACCAACACGGCCGAGGATGGCACCGTCGAGGGCCACTTCGTCGCGACGGGCGTTCGGCCGCGCTTTCTCAGCGAACTCGCCGCGCGCGGCATCAAGATTCCCGGCACCTTCTTCGACCCGAGCAAGCCGTTGTCATGATGCCGTTCGAGATCGATCCGCTCTATGTGATCTATCTTTTCGTGGCGCTGGCGGCCGGCCTGTTCGTCGAGGGCATCTATCTGCTTGCCTTCAACACCCGCTCCTATCGCAAGAACGTCAATCGCCGCCTCAAGCTGATGGACGGCCAGCCCGATCGCGAAGGCGTGCTGGTGCAGATTCGCCGCGAGCGCGGCCTCACCGCCGCGGGCGACTATCGTCTGCCATTGGTTTCGTTCAACCGGTTGATTCTGCAATCGGGCCTGCGGCTTGGTATTGCCTCCTTCGCCATCTATGTCGCGGTGCTGGCGCTGTTTGCGTTCGGCCTCCTGATGGCAACGCGCGGAGATATTCTGGAAGCGTTCGGCGTAGCGGCGCTGTGCTGCACGCTGCTGCCGTATCTGGTGCTGAAGTTCATGCGTTCGCGGCGGCAGAAGAAATTCGGCGCGCAGTTTCCCGATGCGCTTGACATCATCGTGCGGAGTCTTCGCGCCGGCCATCCGGTGCCGATTGCGATCAACATGGTGGCGCGCGAGATGGCCGATCCGCTCGGCACCGAATTCGGTACCGTGGCCGACGAGATCACTTACGGCGCCGACCTCGAAACTGGCATGCGCAATCTGTACTTCCGGATCGGGCAGGACGATCTGCCGCTGTTCGTGACCGCGGTCGCCATCCAAAGCACGACCGGCGGCAATCTCGGTGAGATTCTGGAAAACCTGTCCGGCGTGATCCGTTTGCGCTTCAAGATGCGACGCAAGATCAAGGCGCTCGCCGCGGAGGGCAAATTCTCGGCGATCTTCCTGTCGGGCCTGCCGATCGCGGTGTTCCTGATCCTCAACGTGATGACGCCGAACT
>CAZNTY010000492.1:0-10324 GCA_964576085.1 uncultured Undibacter sp.
GATTGCGAAGTACATGACACCGACTATGCCGAAGACGAGCAGCGGTTTGAAAATTTGGTTCGATACCATCGTGCCGGCCCGCGACAGCTCGGTGAATCCAACGAAGGCGGCGAGCGACGTACCTTTGATAAGCTGCACGAGAAAGCCGACGGTGGCAGGAAGCGAAATGCGAATCGCCTGCGGAAGCACGACGTCCTTCATGCGCCAGAAGTAATTGAGGCTGAGCGCCTTGCTTGCCTCGATTTGGCCGCGCGGCACCGCTTCGATCGAGCCGCGCCAAATCTCGCCAAGATAGGCGCTGGCATGCAGCGTGAAAGCGGCAGCCACCGCGACCCACGGATCAAGCTTGAGACCGTAAAGCGCCAGACCATAGTAAACGACGAACAACTGCATCAGTAACGGCGTGCCCTGGAATAGGGCGATGTAGCCGGCAGTCATACGTTCGACGGAGCGGTAGCCAGACGTGCGAAGGAGCGCGATGCCGAGACCACTCACCATGCCGCAGATGAAGCTCACCACAGTAAGCACGATGGTCCACTGAAGACCCCTGAGCAGGAAATAGAATTCGCCTTGCCCCATCGGATTACCTTGTCGGATAGTTCAAATAACGCGATGAGATGAAGTTCAGGAGGTGCATAACGATCCACGACATCACGAGGTACATTAGCGTGACTACGCTGTAGACCTCGAAGCTTCGGAACGAGTCCGATTCGATGCGTTTGGCGATCGATGTCAGCTCATAGGCCGAGACAGCCGAGGCGATGCTGGTCGTCAGCGTCAGCAGCACAAATTGGCTTGCGAGCGACGGGAAAATCGCACGCAGCGCCGGCTTCAGCACGATCAGCCGAAATACCATCAGGCGGTGCAGACCGAGCGCGAGACCGGCTTCGACTTGGCCCTTGTTGATGGACTGCACGCCGCCGCGAATGATTTCGATAGCATAAGCGCCGCCATTGACGCCCAGCGCAATGATTGCAGTGGGCGTCGGGGCGAGCCGAACGCCCGCAAGGGGCAGAGCAAAGAATATGAAGTAGATCTGCACCAGGAATGGCGTATTCCGGATGAGCTCCACGAAGGCCATCACCAGCCAGCGCAACGCTTTGATCCTGGAGTCGCGCAACAACACGCCGCCAATTCCGATCACGATAGCCATCGCCATTCCGGACAGCGCTAGCCAGAGCGTGCCCAGACATCCCAGGAGCAAGTCGGGCAGGCCCGCCCATACGGGCGAGAAATCGAAGTGGTAATTCAACTCGCCTCCCGGAAAGCCTTTTTGCGTTCTTTATGGGCAGACTATAGATTGATGATAAAACGAAGGTCAAATGAGATTACGTGATCGCTCAGTTGAAATGATAAGCATATGATATTTACCAGAGATAAATCCGGGGGTGGCTGAACGTCCCGCAGTTCTTGGACGTCCATTCAGTAGTGAACGTAGTTTTCCGAAGCAGATGCCGAAACCGCACTTTGCGACACTACAGGTGGGGGTCTGGCTTGCCCCATGTCCGCACCGCAACGCACAAATTCATCGCTCAGTGCTAGATCAGAGGCTTCACAAGTGCCTGATTATTGCGAGATTGAAGTCGGGCCTCATTTTTGTGCTAAAAATCATACATTCTGAGCTTTGTCAGACGAGATGGGTTCGTGGGACAGATCGCTGATCAAGCAGAAACTGTCGGAGAGCGGATCTACCGGAAAGTTCGATCCGACATTATTTTCGGCCGTCTCGCGCCCGGCGAGCGGCTGCGGCTAGAGCGACTCAGCGCGCAATACACAACGAGCATCACCACCCTGCGGGAGCTTCTTAGCCGTCTGTCGGCCGAGGGACTGATCATCGCGGAATCATCGAAGGGCTTTGAGGTCGCGCCGGTGTCGGCCCGCAATCTGCGCGAGATTGCGCACATGCGGCTGCTGCTGGAGACGCACGCGATGCGTCTTTCCTTGGAAGCCGGTGATCTGGAATGGGAAGGCCGGATCGTTGCCGCGCATCACAAGCTCGCCAATATGGAAAATCGCATTATCGCGGGCACAAGCGCGGAAACCGAAACCTGGAAACGATACGATCGGGAGTTCCATCACGCGCTTATCTCGGCCTGCGGCTCACGCGCGCTGCTGGATGTTCACGGCTCGATTTTCACGCGCTATCTTCGCTACCAAATGGTCGCGGTCGTTTTCCGCGGAAAACCGGCCGCCGACGAACATCGCACGCTTTTACAGGCCGCGCTGGCTCGCGATTTCGAGCGCGCGGCGGCAACGTTGGCCACGCACGTAAATGACTGCGTAGAGCACACGCTGTCACACTCGGGAATGGCTTGAGCGGCCATGCCCGTTGTCGCCACCGAAACAGCCGGTCAGAAAGCCTATCAGCGAATCCGCGCCGACATTTTGTTCGGCCGACTCGCTCCAGGCGCCAAACTCAAGCTCGACAGCTTGAAAGACCAGTATGCGATCAGCATCAGCACGCTTCGCGAGGTTCTCAACCGACTGACATCGGAACGGCTCGTGGTGGCCGAATCCCAGCGCGGATTCGAAGTGGCGCCGATATCGCGGCAGGACCTTCAGGAGGTCGCGGCGTTGCGCCAACTGATCGAAACGCACGCGATCCAGAGTTCATTTGCGACCGGCGACGTGGAATGGGAGGCTCGTGTGGTTGCGGCCCACCACAAACTCGCGTCGATGGAAGAGAGAATGCTCGCCAACGATCACAGCGAGACCGAGCTTTGGAAGCGTTATGACTGGCAATTCCACCAGGCCCTGATTTCGGCTTGCGGGTCGCAGACCCTGATGGAAACCCACGCCAGCGTGTTCGACAAATATCTGCGCTATCAGATCATGGCGCTGGGCTTTCGGGGTGAAATCGGCATCCGGGAACACGCGATGTTACTCGACGCTGCGCTGAAACGTGACGCCGAACGCGCCTGCGATGTGCTCGCCGTTCATATAAAAGGAGGTGTGGCCGCAGCTTTGAAGATGGGTTCTCTCTGAGCTGACATCATTCAGCAGACAGATCAAAGATCATCGGTTGATCTTGCGATTTTCGTGTGCCAACTTCTGCAAAGATTGAGAGTGCCTCGGCCTCGGCTTTGCGAATGAGGGCCTGTCGTGAACATGATTCGCTTGGCATTGATCGGCGACAATATTGCTGCCTCCAAGGCTCCTCATCTCCACCGTGCCGCCGCGCATCTGACCGATCTTGATCTTAGTTACGATCTGCTGATCCCTGCCGCGCGGGGGCTCCCCTTCGATGCCCTATTCAAGCGATGCCGAACAGAGGGCTACTCCGGCCTGAACATCACGTATCCGTACAAGGAGCAGGTCTGCCAGCACCTTCAGATCGACGATCCTGAAGTCCAGAACATCGCAGCCTGCAATACGGTCCTGTTCGGCGGCAAGCAGCCGAAGGGCTTCAACACCGATTACACAGGCTTCATTTCGGCATTCCGCCATACCTTCCACGATGCACAGCCGGGCACGGTCGCTCTCGCCGGCGCCGGCGGCGTCGGCAAAGCGATCGCTTTCGGATTGGCCCATCTCGGCGCTACCAAGCTGCGGATCTTCGATGTCAGCCACGATAAGGCCGACGTGCTTCGCCGGTCCTTGACCGCACGCTATCCGCAGCTCGGCATCGAGATTGCTCCTGGCATTGAGGACGCCTCGCAAGGCGCCGACGGTCTCGTCAATGCGACTCCGTTAGGCATGTCGGGCATTGGCGGCACTGCGTTCCCGGAAAAGATCGTTCACGGCCAACACTGGGCATTCGACGCCGTCTACACCCCGATCAAAACCGAGTTCGTGTCTGTCGCCCGCCGCGCAGGGCTGTCGGTGATGACTGGGTATGAACTGTACTTCTACCAAGGCGTAAATGCATTCCGCATCTTCACCGGTCGCGTCGTCGATGAAGAGGCCTTGCGCGAAGCCTTGCAGCCCGTTTCCGAACAACAGCCTGTTGCATGAAGACTTCGATCGCCACGGTATCGTTGAGCGGCACGCTTGAGGAAAAACTTCACGCGATCGCCGATGTTGGTTTTTATGGCGTCGAGATTTTTGAAAACGATTTCCTGATCTCCGAGTCCTCTGCTGCCGAAGTCCGGCTGATGGTTGCAGACCTCGGACTCGCGATCACGCTCTATCAGCCGTTTCGCGACTTCGAAGGCCTACCCGCGGCCGAGCGGCAGTTCGCTTTCGACCGGGCAGAGCGTAAATTCGACGTGATGCAACAGATGGGCGCTGATATGATGCTCGTCTGTTCCAACTGCTCGCCGAATGCGCTCGGCGGCATCGATCGCGCTGCAGACGACTTTTCGGCCCTCGGAGAACGGGCCGCAGCTCGTGGCATCAGGATCGGATACGAAGCCCTTGCCTGGGGCCGCTTCATCAACGATCACCGGGACGCTTGGGAGATCGTTCGGCGTACCAACCATCCGAACATCGGCTTGGTGCTGGACAGCTTCCACAGCCTCGCTCGGCAAATCCCGTCAAGTTCGATCCGTTCCATCCCAAAGGACAAGATTTTCATCGTTCAACTTGCCGATGCGCCTGCAATCCAGCTCGACGTCCTGCAGTGGAGTCGGCACTTACGCAATATGCCCGGTCAGGGTGAGCTGCCCGTCGTCGACTTCATGCTTGCGGTCGCTGCGACCGGCTATGACGGCGTATTGTCGCTGGAGATCTTCAATGATCGCTTCCGCGGCACCGCGCCGAAGATGATCGCGCGGGACGGACAACGTTCGCTGCTGGCCTTGATGGATTCCGTGCGACGGGCCGAAATGAACATTCCATTCACCGTGCCGGACATGCCGCCGCGGGTTGCCGTGCGCGGCGTCGAATTTGTCGAATTCGCTACGAGCAAGGCGGAAGAACCCAGGCTCGTGCAGCTTCTGCAAAGCATGGGGTTTCAGCGGCACGGCCGGCACAAATCCAAGGCCGTGACTGTCTACAGTCAGGGAAATATCAAGCTCGTCGTCAATGCCGAGCAAAAAGGCCTCGCACATTCGAGCTTCGTGACACATGGGACCTCAGCCTATGCGGTGGGCCTGAAAGTTGCGGACGCTGACGCGACCCTGGAGCGCGCCCGGATACTCGGCGCACAGCGTTTTGTTCAACCGCCCGGCCCGGGTGAGACCGAGCTTCCCGCGATCCGTGGGGTCGGCGGCGGTCTTCTCTATTTTCTCGACAGCCGGCCGGACCACGCGCACATCTGGGATAACGAGTTCGCTCTCGAATCCACTACAGACAGCGGAACGGGGCTCGACGTCGTCGACCACGTCGCACAGACAATGGACTACGACGAAATGCTGTCATGGATCCTGTTTTACGCGTCGATTTTCGACGTGAGGAAGACATCGCCGGTCGACATCAGCGATCCCGGCGGTCTTGTGCGCAGCCAAGTCATAGAAAGCATCACCCCGGGATTCCGGCTTACACTGAATGGAGCCGAAAACCAGCGCACCTTTGCGGGCCAGTTCGTGGCTGGGAATTTCGGGCCGAGCGTGCAACATATCGCGTTTACCACCCCGGACATCTTCAAGACGGCACGCGCGCTGCAGGGGAATGGCTTTTCATTCCTGGAGATTTCATCCAACTACTATGACGATTTGCGCGCGCGGTTCGGCAAGACGATCACGAACATCGAACAACTTCGCGCGTACAACATCCTTTACGATCGCGACGAGCGTGGCGAGTATTTCCAGCTCTACAGTCCGGTCTTCGGCAATGGCTTCTTTCTTGAGGTCGTACAGCGCGTTTCGGGCTATGCAGGCTATGGCGCCCCGAATGCAATCTTTCGGATTGCAGCACAGCGCCGGCTGTTGAGCCGTCCGTTCCCAGGGTAGAAGATATCATTCCGTCCGGTTGCGGTTCCGCGAGATGCCTCCTGCGCTGATCGATGGCACCAACACGCCCTTTTGACGGCGCGGTCCGCCTGCCGGAACGGCAGGCGCGGTAGCCGGCGCCGCCTTGACCGGTGCCGGAGCGGGGGCAGATCGGCGGCCGCGCCGGCCGAGATAAGCCTCGACGAGACCGTAGCGCCGAGAACAAACGGCAAGCGGCCCTGCATCCACTTGTAACTTGATCTGGGTCAGGACTAGCGGCTCGCGTTTCGCGCTTTCGTGACTTTCGGCTTCTCCTTTTCCCCGATGAGGGAATAAGCGATGTAGTACTTGTAGATGTTGCTGACGTACTGAACAGTTTCGTAGCCTTTGATCGCCGCAGCGGCGCTTTCGACGTTGCCGAACCACACGTTAGGGTTCAGGCCGTGCTCAATCGCATAGGCACGGAAGCGCTTTAAGCTCCCCGGCCCGGCGTTATAGGCGGCCAGCGCCATCAGCACCTTGTTCTGATCGTCGACCTCCGGGTCGGCGATGTAGCGGGTGGTGAGAAATCGCAAATATTTTGTCCCGGCATGAATATTGGCGTCGGCGCTTTCGGCGACCTTGGCCACACCGATATCCTTCTCGCTCGCGGTGCTCTGCTTGATCTGCATGATGCCGACAGCGCCGGACCTGCTTCTCAGTCTCTGGTCGAGGCGAGACTCCTGATATCCTTGCGCCGCCAGCAGTGGCGGCTGAATTTTGAATGCCTCTCCGTATTTCTCAAACAACCCATAGAGCGATTTGAACTTGTTGAAGTCGCCTGAAGCCAGAGCGTTCTTTACGGTGCGACCGTCCTTGACGTAACGGAGGAAGATATCGCTTCCGAAAGCCGTGCCGAGTTTATGTGTGGCAACAAACTCCGCCAACATGGCTTTGAGCTGCGGATTGTTGGCCCGGATCGCCCAGGCCATCTCACCGCCTTCATGAATGACGATATCGTCACGGATCGTCAGCTTCGGGAAAATCCCCGCCCACAGACGGGCCTTATGCCGGTCGACGACCGCCCACGGCAGCAGGCCCGCGCTGACCATCTCCAGCAGATCCTCATCCTCGAGATTCTCGTCGGCCTTGACGACCTGGATGGGCTTGTCACCCAACGTTTTATTGATCGCATTGAGATGCGTGAAATAGCTGCTCGACTCGCGCACTCTCACCTCGCGACCGCCGAGATCCGCGATACTTGTGACCGCGGGGGCCGACGGCCCTGTCACAAGGACTTCCTTGACATCCGGTGCCCAGGGCGCGGCAAAATCAACAACGGCCTTGCGTTCTGGCGTAACCGTCAGGCCCCCGGCGGCGATGTCGCCGTAACCATCATTGAGCCACTTGAGGAGACGGTCGCGTTGCGTCGGAACGAACGCGACGTGGATACGGTAGGCGTCTTTCTGCTTGTAACGCTCATTGAGCCATTTCTGGAGCTCAAGTCCGAGCTCGCCGTCGATCCCCCGGACATCGCCCCGATCGATGAAGAAGTAAGTTTTGCTGTACGGCACCAGGATGCGAACCACGCGACGTTTGAGCATGTCATCGACATCCGACGTCTGCGGCTTCAATTGCCCCAGCGTCATGACCGTTTGCGCGTGAAGGCTGAACGCAGGCAGGAGCGCCAACGCGCAGCCCATCGCGATGACGGTGAATTGCCCACATCCGCCAGATACGAAAGCACTCATTGCTTCCCCAATCACCGACAAGCTCCACGCTCAACGACAGATGTTGTTAGCGGTCAACTGACGACATTCGACCGGTTACAGGTCGACCGACGATTCGTCTGCATACGCCACATCGTGAGGCTGACATAGTCCTACTCTTCCTTGTCCCTTCATCGCTTGAAGGGAAAGACGACCTTCTAGTCCTGTTTCATATCAACAACCTAGTCCTGTTTCATACCAACAACGGTCCAGCCGCGCTTGCTTTCTCGGCCCAGACCCAGATGAATTCAATGCCCCGCCGGACAAGATGAAAGTCTTGAAGCCGTCAGCACGCAACTGCCGTCCTTCTTCACGCGATGTGCATCTTCCAGCCGTCGACCCGAATGGCCGCCAGCTCAGTCTCGTCGTAATAGAAGAACTCGCGGCGTGCCGACTTCTTCGATTTTCCGGTCCAGTGGTCGAGGTTGTTGTAGCCATCGAGGTGCACCTTGTAAGTGGTGCCATTCAATTCGTAGCCCTTGAGCTGCTTGTCTCTGGTTGTCGTCTGCCTCGCTCAAGCGCAAATAAGCCTCAAACAATCGAGACTCCCGCACCACCAAAATGAGAAATCGAGACGCAGAACACGATGGCGCCTCTGAGACTGCACGAAAGCGTCTCTGCCGGAATCAAGAGTCGATCGGATCACCGAAACTCGCGGATAAACAACGGAAACTTACGCGCCGTTCAGAACTAAAATAACAGCAATATCAATATCTTAGTCCGTGGCGGAGGGAGAACGCGGCGGAGACAAACGGTACCACACGTTTTCGGGCGAAACCGGACGGAAATAAAGAAACCATTTCAAGAGCTTAGGCCGAAATCGGCCTTTCCATTCCCACGAGATCAGACGAGACTCCACGGAGACGAACGGCCCGAAATTTCGCCCCGATCCGGGGGCCGGGCCGGACAAAATCTGGGAGTTGAACGTGCGTTTGACCGTTAAGAAGATCGAGCGGCTGAAAGAGCCGGGCCGCTATCGCGACGATGCTGTGCGCGGCCTCTACCTCCAACTCAAGCAAAAGAAGGGGACGAAGCGGCTCCCGATGTACGCTGGTATTGAAGCAACGTTCGCTATATGTTCACGTCCGGTTTGCGCTTGGAGAGATTCGTCTTGGCCTACGACCCGCGAGCGATTGCCAACCTCCTTCTGAAGGAGGCCGATGAACGGCACGTCCCGGTGTCAAATCTCAAACTCCAGAAGCTCCTTTTTCTTTGCCACGCGACCTTTTTGGTGCGGACGGGACAACCGCTCATCAGCGGCTCTTTTGAAGCTTGGCAGTACGGCCCGGTTCATCGAGTCACCTACGACGCTTTCAAGCAATTTGGTGCGAAGCCGATCACCGAGTTTGCAACGAAATTCAATCCGCTGACTGGAACGAGCGCCCCGATCAACCTTCCCGAATCGCGTGAAGTGGCGGACATTGTGAGGGACGTGCTGCGAGCTCACGGCGCGAGATCGCCTGGAGAGCTTGTTGAACTAACTCACGCCAAAGATGGTCCGTGGGATTACGTGGTGAGCGCTGCGAAGCAAAGCGCCAATCTTGGTTTGAAAATTAGCGACGAAGTGATTGTCCAGCGTTTCAAGTACCTGTGGTTTGGAGAAAAGCCGAATTACAAGAACGAGGAACCATATGAAGATGCCCCGCTCGTTGCCTGAGACTGATCTGGCACGAACAGCATTACTTCCCGACGATCACAAACGACTCATTTTGCGGAGTGTGCGGGCATTCAAACCGCCGTTAACGTGGAAGCCTGTTCGCAAAGTCGCGGGCGCGCTCTATCAAGCGCGCGCATCGTTGCTCGATCTGCCCAAACGTCAATGGTCGGATATCGAGGCGGCTATCCGAAGCTGCTGCAAGAAGGATCCAAATTCTGTCGAGCCCAATCTTGAGGTGGCAAAGGTTTTGTTTGAGTTTAATGAGTCTCGCGATCTCAAGGCAGTCGAGAGAGAATTTCCATTCATCCCGGTGGGCTATGGCGGTCGCATCAAGTTCTGGCACGACCACTACTCCGTCAAAGACGGAAAGCTTTTCCTGTCGTTCATCGATCCACGTTTGAATGACGGCGTGTCTGCACTCGGACGCTTGTTCATGTTCTCGGCTATGCGTCACAACGTGGCGGTCGGTGACTTTGAAAGCGCAACGTTGGAAATCCTCCGCTTCCCTCGAAACAAATTCACCGGCAAGCGAGAGGTCGAGGTCTTTACATTCGAGGAAAGCGACATCGTGGACGAGGCAACGCTGAACTCGGCCATCGATCGGACCTACAAGATTTGGCAACAGGTCCTTGCCGAACGTCCGAAGGACGCTCCTCCTGCGACCGGCACGGAAGGTGGCGGCCTCGTTTAAAGCGCAAAGATAACGAAGACACACATGGCCAGATGCACGGCACCAGTGGAAGGTCATCGCTCAGCGAGTGCGGCAGAAAGATGCCCTGCATGCCGTGGTGGTGGTCGCTATGGCCGTTACGGCGGTTACAGCAGCTACCGCGACTACAGCAGCTATAGGCCGTCGTACTCCATCCCATCCTACTCCTCGTCGGGTAGCAGTAGGGACAGTGGGTCCAGCCGCAGCACGAGGCCGCGCTGGTCGCGAGCCAGTTCGTCTCAGTTATACACGCCCGAAGAAGTGCGGGCGCTCACGCCAATTCGTGAGACCGTCGAGAAGCGAGCTTCTCTCCCCGATCTTCGGCACATATTTCTGTGCCACGCGTGGGATGATCGGCAGGGGGTCGCTAAGGAGCTGTACGATCTGCTCGTGGCACGCG
>CAZNTY010000493.1:0-3808 GCA_964576085.1 uncultured Undibacter sp.
ATCCTGGTGACAATCGCGACGCTGGTGCTGGTCGACTTCGATAAGCCCGATTATTCGCTGCTCGACAACTTCGACTGGTGGGGCCTTCTCAGCATGGCGGGCTTCCTCGGCGCGCTCGAATACGTGCTGGAAGAAGGGCCACGCAACGACTGGTTCGACGACCAGGCGATCGTGGTGATGGCGGTCGTGTCCGCCGTCTCCGCGGTGGCGTTCTTCGTGCGCGTGTTCACGGCGCGGGTGCCGATCGTCGACCTCAGCGCCTTCGTCAACCGCAACTTCGCCATCGGCAGCCTGTTCTCGTTCGTGCTCGGCATCGGCCTCTACGGGCTGACGTTCCTGTATCCGCTCTATCTGGCACAGGTGCGCGGCTACAACGCGCAGATGATCGGCGAGACGATGTTCGTATCGGGCATCGCAATGTTCCTGAGCGCGCCGTTCGCGGGTCAGGTCAGCCAGCGTTTCGACCCGCGCTACTCGCTGATCGGCGGCTTCATCCTGTTCGCCATCGGTACCTGGGAGATGTCGGCGCTGACGCGGGACTGGGACTTCTGGGAAATCTTCTGGCCGCAGGTGTTCCGCGGCATCGGTCTGATGTTCGCCATCGTGCCGGTGACGAACACGGCGCTCGGCACGCTGCCGCCAGAGCGAGTGAAGAACGCGTCCGGTCTGTTCAACCTGACCCGCAATCTCGGCGGCGCGATCGGGCTTGCCGTCATCAACACGCAGCTCAATGACCGGCTCGACCTGCATCTCGCGCGCCTGCACGAGGCGGTGAACTGGTCGCGCGGCGTGGCGAACGAGACGCTGGCGCATATCGCGTCGCGCTTTTCCGGCTCGGACGCGCAGGCGATGGCGCTGAAGCAGATGATGGGGCTGGTGCGCCAGCAGGCCGTGGTGATGAGCTTCGCCGACGTGTTCCTGATGCTGACCGTGCTGTTCCTCGCGCTCGCTGCGCTCGGCGTGGTGATGCGACGGCCCACGCCCATGGGCGGCGGGGCGGGCGGGCACTAACTGGACAACCCACCGCTTTTGTGACTGCCGGCGCTGGGCTAGAATAGCAGCCATGAACAAAAATGAGATCATCGCGGCGTTGCGAAACTATAGCGAGCCAATCAAGGCGAGCGGCGCGGTTTCGCTTTATCTGTTTGGTTCGGTTGCCCGTGGGGAGGCGGGTCCCCGCAGCGATCTTGACCTTTTTCTCGATTATGATCCGCGAAAAAATTTTCGTTGGTGGATTTGGCTGACATCAAGCTCTTTTTGGAAGACAGGCTTGGGGTTGCCGTCGACGTCACAACGCGCGACAGCCTACATCCGATGCTGAGATCGGCGATCGAACAATCGGCCGTGCGCGTATTTTGATGGCACGTCAAGCAAGCCCTGCGATTCATGACTTGCTCGAAACGGTCGATCGCGTTCAATCAAAACTCGCAGGCATTGCGTTTGATGAGTTTCAAGCGAACTGGGAATTACGCTTCATCGTTCAGCGCGCGATCGAAATCATCTCGGAAGCATCACGACGAATTCCCGACGACCTGAAAGCCAGGCGACCAGAAATTCATTGGTGTAGCATTGCAAGTATCGGAAATATCTTACGTCACGAGTATCATACCATTTCCGACAAGATCATTTGGGATGTCGTCTAAGATGAATTGCCGCGGTTGAAAGTTGCGATTCAAGCCGTTGCCGCATCTCTGGATGAGTAGGACGCATTAAGCCGGCTTGCAGAAATTCGGCCGCGGATAGGCGATGCGGAATCCGGCGCGCTGGATGTTGGCGAAGGACGGCGCAGCCTCGCCCGGATTCGGAATTCCGGTCTCGGTGGTCAGCAGGTCGCAGCCTGCCGCGGCGGCCTTGTTAATGCGTGCGGCGAGGATTGCCGTCTGCGCGCCGCGCTTGCGGTGGGACGGTAGCGTGGCGCCGACGCCGAGCCATCCGCAGCCTTTGTCGACATAGAGCGCGCCGGCAGCCGCCGGCAGGTCGTCAATGACGCCGAGAAAGCAATGCCAGCGCGGCCGGCCGGCGAGCGCCGACAGCCATTCGCCGACGGCTGGCGGCATGCCGAAGGCGGCCGCTGCGGTCATGCCGAACGCCTTGCCTTCCGCGCTACCGATCTCTCGCACCGAGAGCAGGGTGGTGGTAGCCGGCGCCGGTGACGCATCCCGCACGAATTTTGCCCAGGTCCGCGGATGGGGCACGAGGCCGCGCGTCCTGCAGATGTCGGCAAGCGTCTCGGCGCCCTGCGCGACATGAACGATCCAGTTCTTCACCGGCGCGGCCGCAAATGCGGCGAGCGCCCGGTCGACCGCTTCAGGACGGGCCGGTGAGGCGACGCCCAGATAGCCGAGCCGGTTGAACTGGAGATGGTCGATCGCCTTGCAGATCAGCTGCGCGCCATCGTCGATCCGCTGCTGCGTGATGCCGAGCGTCGCGTGCAGCGTGGCCGGCGCGGCCTCATACATGTCGAGCCATGCGTCGCGCTCGACCGCTTCGATACGTTCGACCTGTCCCACCATATTGTTCCCTGACCAGCGCAACTGCCGGGGTAGTCTACTCGATTGTCCGCTTTCACGGCCAATGACGACGAGCCGACGACGCCTGTAACGAGCCTTTGCTCAGTCCGGTTTCCCGTAACCGCCCGCGGTCGGGGTCTGGATGATAATGGCTTCGCCGGCGCCGATCGTCGTGGCGTCGCAGCCCTGTAGACGTTCCCTGCGGCCGTCCTGGCGCCGCACCCAGTTCTCGCCCACCTGCCCCGGCTCGCCGCCCGCGAGCCCGAAAGGCGGCACGCGGCGGTGACCGGACAGAATCGTGCATTCCATCGGTTCCAGGAACCGAATGGTGCGGCGAATGCCGTCGCCGGCATGCCATTTGCCGCGACCGCCAGAGTTCTTGCGGATGTGGAAATCCTCCAGCACCACCGGATAACGGAACTCCAGCACCTCGGGATCAGTAAGCCGCGTGTTGGTCATGTGGGTGTGCACGGCATCGGTGCCGTTGAAGCCCGGGCCGGCCGGCGAACCGGAGCAGATCGTCTCGTAGTACTGATAGCGCGTATTGCCGAAGTTGAGATTATTCATGGTGCCCTGCGCGGCGGCCAACGCGCCGAGCGCGCCGAACAGGCAGTTGGTCACGGCCTGCGAGGTTTCGACATTGCCAGCAACCACCGCCGCCGGATATTCCGGCGATAGCATCGACTTCTTCGGAATGACGATATTGATCGGCCGCAGGCAGCCGGCGTTCATCGGGATATCGTCGTCGACCATGACGCGGAACACGTAGAGCACCGCGGCGCGCGTGACCGGCTCTGGCGCGTTGAAGTTGGTCGACTGCTGCGGCGAAGTGCCGGTGAAGTCGACGGTCGCCTCGCGTCTTTTCTTGTCCACGCTGATCTTGACCTTGATCACCGTGCCCTGGTCCATCTCGTAGCTGAATTCGCTGTCATGCAGGCGATCGATCACGCGCCGCACGCTCTCGGCGGCATTGTCCTGCACGTGCTTCATATAGGCCTTGACCACCGGCAGCGTGAAATGTGCCACCATCTTGCGCAGCTCGGCGACGCCTTTCTCGTTGGCGGCGATCTGCGCCTTGATGTCGTTGATGTTCTGCACCGGGTTGCGCGCCGGATATTTTGCGCCGGTCAACGCCGCCATCAGTTCCTTTTCGCGGAAGCGGCCGCGGTCGACCAGTTTGAAGTTATCGAACAGCACGCCCTCCTGCTCGATGGTCGTCGCATTGGGCGACATCGAGCCGGGCGAGATGCCGCCGACGTCGGCGTGGTGGCCACGCGAGGCGACCCAGAACAGGATTT
>CAZNTY010000494.1:0-2366 GCA_964576085.1 uncultured Undibacter sp.
CTTTGACCCCTGC
The DNA here is from genome assembly GCA_964576085.1 of uncultured Undibacter sp. Classification (GTDB taxonomy): domain Bacteria; phylum Pseudomonadota; class Alphaproteobacteria; order Rhizobiales; family Xanthobacteraceae; genus Pseudolabrys. The sequence continues at coordinate 14 of CAZNTY010000494.1, forward strand.
GATAGCTATCGTGATCTTCGGCTTCTCGAGGGTCTGAGCGTTGGCACCCACCATAAGGGTTAAGGTCGCCAATAACGAAAGCACGCAAGTACGTAGTCTCATTGAAGTCCTCCCGTGATGAGTTGCTGTTTGATCACGCCATTGACCCGGATCTTTGCCGTCGCAGCCCCCTGCTATTTATTGCATTTGTCCGTACATTATGCAACTTCGTTCCGATGACGTGTTTCAGACTGTGAGGGCCGAATGGAACGGAATCTGCCGCTGAGCCAGGCACGCGTTGTCGATTTTTCGCGGCTGTTACCGGGTCCTTGGACGACACAGGTCCTTGCCGATCTTGGCGCTGAGGTCATCAAGATCGAACAACCAGGCATAGGGGACTACGGGCGATTCAATCCGCCTCATTACAAGGACGCTAGCGTCTACTTCGCGGCCTATAACCGCAACAAGAAAAGCATCGCTTTGAATTTGAGTCAGGAGGAGGACCGTCTGTTTGTGGAAGGCCTGATCGACGAGGCGGACATTGTCGTCGAGTCCTTCCGGCCGGGCGTGCTGGCGAAGTTCAAGCTTGATTATGCGACAGTATCAAAGCGGAACCCCACCCTCATCTACTGCTCGATCAATGGATTTGGGTCCGAGGGCCCGTTGTCGCGCTTGCCCGGTCATGACCTGTCGCTGCAGGGTCTTGCGGGCTTCATGGAGGTCAAGGCTGATCCCGACACGCTGCCTTCTGTGCCGAATTTTCAGGCTGGAGATTATGCCGCTGCGACCTACGCAACAATTGGCATTCTTGCCGCATATATCCGGCGTCAGAATACGGGGCAGGGCTGCTTCCTCGATGTGCCGATCTATGACTCGCTGATGAGTCTGGGAGGCTGCACATTGTCGTCCGCACTCGCGCGTCTCGCCGGCTCTTCCGGCCTACCCAGTTTGGGCAGCTTCGGCACAAATCCCCGTTACGCAACATACAAGACCCGAGACAATAAGGCCGTCACGGTTAGTCTGCTTGAAACGCGAACTTGGCATTTGTTCTGCAAGTATATTGGCCGGTCCGACCTGATCTACGACGAGAGCTGGAAAGACCGGCACAGTACTCACGGCGAGTATGAGCAGAAGTTTCGCGCTGCGATATCGGACTTTTGTTTACAGCACGATCGAGATGATCTCGTAAGGAAGATGCACGACGCCGAGATTCCGATTTGCGCGATCTATACGGACGATGAGGCTGTCAATTCGCCAGAGGCCAAGGCTCGGGAAATCGTAGCTTTCCGTGAAAACGGCAGGGATGGGGCCGTGCCTTATTTCCGTGATCCGTTGCAGCGCGCGGGGCTGGCGGACCCGACCCGGCTCCCGGCGCCCGCGCTCGGCGAGAACAGCGAAGAAATCCGGCAGCGATTTGCCGCCAACAAGTCCGCAATGGCCCTGAACATAAGCCAGAAATAAGATTAAGGAGTACGCCGTGGTCGCAATTGCCAGCGGTTCAAGAGAGAATCCGATGCCTCTGCCCTTGACGGGCATTACAGTCGTTGAATTCACGCAACTCATCATGGGGCCGGCCGTCGGCATGATTCTGGCGGATCTTGGCGCTGACGTGATCAAGATCGAACCGGTGGATGGCGATCCCACACGGAAACTTAGCGGTTTTGCGGCTGGCTTTTTCCCCTACTTTAATCGCAACAAGCGGAGCATTGCGGTCGATCTGAAAGCGGCTGAGGGCGTCGCCCTGGTTCGTCGACTGACTGGGAATGTCGACGTCGTGGTCGAGAACTTTGCTCCATCTACGATGGAACGCTTGGGTTGTGATGGTCCAACTTTGTGCGGAATTAATCCGCGGCTGATTTATTGTTCGCTGAAAGGATTCTTGGACGGCCCGTACGCCCATCGATCTGCTCTCGATGAAGTCATTCAATTCATGGGGGGCCTCGCATACATGACAGGCCCGGCCGGGCGTCCTTTGCGTGCAGGTACCTCCGTGGTCGATCTCATGGGCGCGACGATGGCGGTGATCGGCATCCTTGCGGCTCTTCGCGACCGCGATCGGACGGGCCGTGGGACAATCGTGAAATCGTCCCTGTTTGAATCAACGGTATTCATGATGGGCCAGCACATGGCCGGTGCGGTAATGACTGGTGAAAGACTGCAACCGATGCCAGAAAAACGCGGCGGTTGGTCCGTCTATGAGCCCTTCAAGACAGCCGATGGCGAACAGGTTTTCATTGCGTTGACGAGCAACAAGCATTGGCTGAACTTTTGCGAATCCTTCGGACTTCACGATCTCAAACAGGACCCGCGGCTCGAAACGAACGAGCAACGCGTGGCCGCGCGTTCTTGGATGCTGCCATACATCATCGAGGCT